>WGLQ01000006.1 GCA_016125495.1 Hyphomicrobiales bacterium
CTATTCGACCCTCATCGTCCTCTTCTGGAAGCAGGAGGCCGACGAACTGGGGCGCGTTCTCGACGAGAAGCTCCCCGCCGTGCACACCGTCCTCACCTTCGCGATGGACCGCTATGTCCGGCTGCTGGACCGACGCCAGCAACTCGCCAAGCCACAACCCATCCTGACCGGCCCCGAGCGCGTTCTTTCCGACAAGGAGCGCGAGGTGTTGACATGGATCGGTCGAGGTCTCACGGCCTCCGGGGCCGCCGATAAAATGAACGTCGCCTTGACGACCGTGCGATCGCACATTCGCTCCACTCTTCACAAATTGAACGCATCGAATGTCACACACGCCGTGGCAATTGCCTCGTCCTCGGATTTGCTCGATTTCTAAGGGACGTGACGTGTTCGGATTTGCGCTTTCTCTAGGGTGAACCGCCCCGACTTCTCTGGGGTTGACCTGCCCCAGAACCTTCATCCTGCCGTGGACAGAGTCCTCCTGGCTGATACGCTGTCGTCTGAATGGTTCGTATGGGCCGGGCTGCGGAGGCCTCGCAAACCGCAGCAGACTGCCCCGGTGCGGCGGTCAAGGTGGGCCCCAGTGTCGTCCCGAACGCAGCCGGTGTCCCGTAGCCGAGCACGCAGTGAGGCCGCTCGGTGTTTCGATCGGAGACCCACCCGGCGATCTCGGTGCGAGCGGGGCCGAGTGCGAAGATCAGTCTTTCGTGCAACAGCACCGCATAGATCGATAGGTTCACGTGAGACAAGCGCTGCCGCGGCCAGCTACAACGTGCTTCATCCGCGCTTTGGCGCCGTGAGCACCCGCGACATGGCCGCAACAGTTCGCGAATAGCCGCCCCAGTCCGCGACCGGTGTTGGCGCGGCCAGAGTAAACAGCGAAATTATGCAATTGTATCAATGGTAATCTGGCGGAGAGGATGGGATTCGAACCCACGATACGCTTTTGGCGTATACTCCCTTAGCAGGGGAGCGCCTTCGACCACTCGGCCACCTCTCCGGGAGGGTCTCGGGTAGCGCGCCCTACCGGCAAACTCAAGCCGAATGTGACGCGCCCGGTGTCGGGGGCCGCGGCGATCAACCGCCTCGGGCCCGCGCGCGCCACTCGGATGCCGCAACATGGCCGTTCGGCACGATCCGCGCAAGGCGTGAGTGGCCATGCGCGAGTGCGTCGGTGTCGCGACAAGGATCACGCGTCGCCCCGAGGGTAAGGGTTCCTTAAGGACGCTGATGCACTGGCCAGTCGCGACCCGGGACGATGGTAACCCGGCTCGGTCCTTGCAAGGTCGATGCGATCAGTCCGGATCGGCTCCGTTGCGTGCGATCCGGCCCGAAATGCGACGGCTACCAGTCAAAAACACGCCCCAGAGCGATACAATCGGACCCTGGCCATGACCGCTGCCTCCTCGATTCCCGCCACGCAGCACATCCAGGGCGTGGTCGCACTCGTCTCGCGGGTCCTCGGCTCCGTGCACAACCGCTCGATGGCCTGGTCGGTCGCCGACCAGTTCCTGGTCAGCGCCGCCAATTTCGCCATCGGCATCGTCGCGGCGCGGCTCCTTGGCGTTGCCTCCTTCGGCCAGTTCACCCTGACCTTGATGCTGGCGGCGCTCGCGGCCGTGTTCGTCGAATACATCTTCTGCGCGCCCATGATGACGCTCGCCGGCCGACGTGCGCGGCGCTCCGGGTCCTACTTCGCAGCCGTCGCCGTGCTCGGCATCGCATCGGCGGTCGCCGGTGGCCTGGCCGTGGCGTTCGTCAAGGCGACGATGCTCTTTGCGCGCGACGGCTCTCTCGACTGGCTGCTCATGGGATCGGCCTTTGCCGTCACCTTCGGCCACGTCGTGCACACGGTGGCGCGCCGAATCCTCTTTGCGCGCCGCCGCTCACGCGGGGCGCTCGCGGTGGACGTGGCCCGTTACGGCCTCTTTGCCCTGTTCGTTGCCGGTCTGCTCGCATTCGAGGTGACCCCGAGCGCAGAGGTCCTGCTGGTCATCCTCGGGGGCACCGGGGTGCTGGCGACGCTCACCACCTATGCGGGGCTGCTGGCGAGCCGGGTGCGTCTCAAACTGCTGCGCGCCGTCGTCGATCGCCACTGGCCGATCGCGAGCTGGCTCGTGCTGATGGTGGTCGTGGCGATGGGCCAGGAGCAGTTGGTCTGGCTGATCGTCGGGGGAACGCTCGGCGATGCGGCGGTCGGGGGCCTCAGAGCCGGCCAGTACCTTCTCGGGGTCACGCATTTCATCATGCTGGCGCTCGAGAACTTCGTGCCGCGCGGCGCGTCCGATGCCTACAGTGAGGGCGGTGTCGAGGGGCTCGGCCGCTTCCTGACGCGCCAGATGTTCATCCTCGGCATTCCGACGTTCGGGCTCATCATCCTCGTGGCGGCACCGGCCCACTTCTGGCTCGGCACCCTCTTCGGGCCGGAATACGCACAGTTCGCGCCCATCCTCTGGGTGTGGTCGCTCGCCTACGCCATCGTCTTCGTGCGCGAGATGTGGGTCTATTACCTGCGCACGATCGAGCAGACGCGCGGCACATTCCACGCCTTCGCGCTGAGTTCCGCGGCGGCGCTGGTGCTGATCTATCCCGCTATCATGACGCTCGGCGTGATCGGTGCGGCGATGGTGGTGTGCCTCGCCCACCTCATCTCGATGGTCTACGTGCTGCGCCTCGTGCGCCGCCATGCGCGCCAGCATCGTGCCATGGCGGCCGCTTAGACGGACGGCGCACCAGTAGTCGGCGCGGGGCTGGCGGCCCGCTGAAGCGTCGTTCCGCGTACCGATGAAGGAAGGTCGAGCGCACCCGGCTCGGCCTGCTTTCGCTCGTTCGGGCCTACGGCAAGCACCGGTCTTTACCATCTGCGCGCATCGCGTTCCCCCGCCAACAGCCACCCGCAACCCAGCGTCGATCCGGCCCACTTCTTGCGTTGATGCCCAGTGAATGGCCGCGGACAGCGCTCCGGACGGCCAGAAACCGAAGGGGCGAGCGGCGCGGCTATCACCACGCGCTCACAGCGGGAACGGGTGTCTCATGTATCAGTATCGTCACGACGGCTCGGACGCGGGCCTTGCGATCGCCGGCGCGCGGCGGGCCGACGGCTTCGAAATCGAGCCCATCACGCCGGACATCATGGCGCTGCTGGCGACGCTCTGGCGGCGCAAGCTCTGGATGGTGGCGCTCGCTGGCATCCTCGGACTGGTCGCGCTCGCCGTTTATCTCGCCGTGCCACCGCGCTTCGATGCGACAGCGAGCGTGCTGATCGATCCGCGCGGTCTGCAGGTGGTCGAAAACGAAGTGACGCCACGCAGCGCGACATCGGAGTCGAACGGCGCGATCGTCGAGAGCCAGAAGCGCGTCATGATCTCCGATCCCGTGCTGACCCAGGTGGTGCTGCGCGAAGGGCTGGCCGAGGACAGCGATTTCGGCGCGCGCGAACCGGGCCTGCTCGCCAGCATCAAGCAGGCCGTCAAGGGACTCCTCGGCGGCTCGAGCAAGCCGACGGACCCGGCCGTCAAGGCGCTGCGCATCCTGCGCCAGTCGGTGCGCACGCAGCGCGTCGTCGGCTCGTTCGTGATCGACCTCACGGTGCGCGCCAGCTCACCCGACAAGGCGGCCCGGATCGCCAATGCCATCGCGGCGGTCTATCTGCAGTCCGAGTTCGCGAGCCATGGCGACATGGCGCGGCGCACGTCGGCGGCGCTCGAGGCGCGGCTCGATGAACTGCGCCGCAGCGTGCAGATCGCCGAAGACAAGATCGAGGCCTTCAAGGCCGAGAACAACATCGTCGGCGTCGGCGGACGGTTGGTCGGCGAACAGCAGCTCTCGGAAGCCAATACCCAGCTGACCCAGGCCCGCACCGCCGCCGCCCGCGCCCAGAGCCGCTACGATCAGGTCCGGTTGCTCAAGCAGACCGGTGCCAGCGCCGACGCGATCGCGGAGGCCGTGCAATCGGCAACGATCCGCCAGCTCCGCGCGAGGCTCGCGGCCGCGAACCAGAGCGCGGTCGCCCTCGCATCGCAACTGCGCTCCGGCCATCCGCGCATGGCAGCCGCCAATGCGGAGGTCGCCGATCTCAAGCGCGAACTCGCCGCCGAACTCGGCCGCATCGAGCGCACGGCCGCGCTCGAACTGGAGCGCGCCAACGCCGATGCCAAACGCCTGCAGGCCGACCTCGACCGGCTGACGGATCGCGCCGTCGAGACCAGCGGGGCGATGGTTCAGATGCGCGAACTGGAGCGCGAGGCGGCCGCGGCCCGTCAGGTCTATCAGACGTTCCTCGTGCGGGCCCGCGAGATCAGCGAGCAGCAGGGTCTCGACACCTCGCTGACGCGCATCATCTCGCCGGCCGTGCCGCCGAGCGAGCGCTCCGGTGCCTCCCTGGCGATGCTGCTCGGGGGCGCGCTGTTCGTCGGGCTCGGGCTCGGGGCCGTGCTGGCACTCATCCGCGAGTATGCCGATCGCACGGTGCGTTCGCCCAAGCGCCTCGTGCGGGCGATGGACCTGCCGCTGCTCAGCGTCGTGCCGGGCATGGTCGACCTCGGCGTACCCGGCGCCCCGGCAGGTGTGGCGGGCGTCAACGGTCCGATCCCGGACCACATGCCGGCGGTCGTGGAACGCGGCGGCGATAATGCGCAGTCGCGCGCTTTCGCTCAGCTGCGCACCCAGCTCGTGCAAATGAACCCCGGGGCGAAGGGGGCCCGCAAGGTGCTGGTGACGGCCGCAGGGCCCGAGCAGGGCAAGTCAACCGTGGCGCTCAACCTGGCGCTGTCGGCGGCCCGTGAGAACGAGCGCGTCGTGCTGGTCGACGGCGATCCCGTGCGCCGCTACATGAGCCGCATCCTGATGCCGGGCGCGCCGACGGGTCTTGCCGAATTGTCGGCAGGCGCCGTCGAGGCCGCCAATGCCCGGTTCCATGACGAGGAGAACGGCATCTGGTTCGTCGCGGCCCAGTCCGGTGACCGCAAGTTCACGCAGCGCCTCACCCTCATGGGCCTCGGCAAGGCGCTCTCCAGCCTCGAGCAGGATTGCGACCTCATCGTCATTGATGGTGGTGTTCCCGGGGTCGATGCCTCGCTGCACATGCTGGCCGATCTGGTCGACGACATCGTCGTGGTGACGCGCGAGGGTGTGACCGATCTCGACGAACTGACTCGGGCAACGGGTGCCCTCGCCAGCCGGCGGGACCGCATTCGCGGGCTGGTGCTGCTGGCCTCCTGAGCCGGTGGTAAGGTGGGCGGCCTGGCGCGCGCGACGGGCGCGCCCATCGGCCGGCCGCCTCCTCAGGCTCCGAGCAGGCGGCGCAGCACGACCACCGAGACGATGCCGACGGCGAACGTCGCAAAGAGCGGGAGCCGAAAGCCCGCGATCGCGGTCGCCAGGGCCGCCAGCCAGGTCGCCGGGCCCGCACTCGCAATGCTCGGCGCGATGACGGAGGTCAGAATGGCGACCGGCAGGGCGTCGAGAGCAGCCTGCAGCACGCGACCCGGGCGAATGCGACTGAGCAGCAATACGCCGGCGCTGCGCGTCGCGTAGGTGGCAAGGCCCATGGCGAGGATCGCGAGCAGAGAGTCCGGCGTGACGGTCACGGTCCGTCCTCCTCGATCGGCGTCGCGTTGGCCGCCGGTGACGCGGTGGAGACCCGCCAGGCGAGCAGCGCGGCAACGCTCATGCCGGCAGCCGCGCCCGCGATGATGTACCAGGTGCCCTCGACGTGGTGCTCGACGACGATGGCCGCGAGCGCTGAAGCGAGCACGACCAGCCCCGTTTCGCGCCCCTTCCAGAAGCCGACGATGAGGCCGATGAAGAGCGCGGCGAAGGCGAAGTCGAAACCGAAGCGCGCCGGGTCGGACAGCAGGTTGCCGACGAGCGCCCCGATCAGCGTGAAGACGTTCCAGTTGACGTAGAGCGAGAGGGCGAGCCCGAAATAGTAGGCGGTCGTCAGGGGCGCGAGGCGCGCCCTTCGCTCGGCCAGCGCCCAGGTTTCGTCGGTCAGCAGGAACAACCCCGACCAACGGGCACGCGGCCCGAAGCGGCCGAGGGAGCGCGCGAGCGACGCCCCCATCATGACATGGCGCAGGTTGATGACCAGCGCGGTTGCCGCGAGCGTCAGCCAGGGAGCAGGCTCGCGCCAGATTTCGATGGCGACGAACTGGGCGCTACCAGCAAAGACGATGGCGCTCATGAGTACCGTTTCGAGCGGCGTTAGCCCCTTCTGGACGGCGAGCGCGCCAAAGAGCAGCCCGATCGGCGCGGCCGCGGCCAGCACCGGCAGCTGATCGCGAACGCCAAGGAGGAATTCGTCACGCGACGTGCCGGTCATCGTCGATGAGATCCGTGATCGAAAAAGGGACGGGAGCAGAGGGGGACGGGGCGCGGCAGCGGCGCCACCGTCGGCCGCTTATCACGGCGACCCGATCAAGGCCAACCATTCCTCCTCGCTCATGACGCGCACACCGAGTTCGGCGGCCTTCTTCAATTTGGAGCCGGCCGCCGCCCCGGCGATCACGATGTCCGTCTTGCCGGAGACCGAGCCGGCCACCTTGGCGCCGAGCCGCTCGGCCTGGGCCTTGGCCTCGGCGCGTCCGAGGCGCTCGAGCGTGCCGGTGAAGACCACCGTCAGGCCGGCGACGGGCGAACCAGCGGTGTCGGGGGCAAAAAAGGGCGCCACCCTGATCTCGGCGAGGAGGTCGTCGACGGCCTTGACGTTGTGGGGCTCGGCAAAGAATTCGGCGAGTGCCTCGCAGGCCACCTCGCCGATGCCGTCGATGCTGTCCAGTTCGCCATAGGCCGCCCCCTCGCGGTCGGTCGTGGCGCGCATGGCTTCGATGAAGGCCTCGATGGTGACATAACTGCGGGCGAGCACGCGCGCCGTCGTCTCGCCGACATGACGCACGCCGAGGGCATAGATGAAGCGATCGAGCGCGATGTCGCGCCGCGCCTCGATGGCGGCAAAGAGGTTTCGCGCGGACGTCGCGCCCCAGCCGTCGCGCTCGGCGAGACGCGGCGACATGGCGGCGTCGCGCCCGGCGAGGGTGAATATATCGGCTGGTTGCGCGATCAAGCCCTCCTCGTGGAAGGCGGTCACCTGTTTGTCGCCCAGTCCCTCGATATCGAAGGCGTCGCGGGAGACGAAATGCTTGAGGCGCTCGACGGCCTGGGCCGGGCAGACGAGACCGCCTGTGCAGCGCCGTACCGCATCCACCTTGCCGGTGCGCTGGTTCACCTCGCGCACCGCGTGGCTACCGCAGGCGGGGCACACTGTCGGGAAGGAAAACGGGCGGGCGCCGGCAGGGCGATGCGCCATGACGACTTCGACGATCTGAGGAATGACGTCACCCGCGCGCTGGACGACGACCGTGTCACCGATGCGCACGTCCTTCCTCGCGATCTCGTCCTCGTTGTGCAACGTCGCGTTCTGGACGACGACGCCACCGACGGTCACGGGTTCGAGCTTGGCCACAGGCGTCAGCGCGCCGGTACGACCAACCTGAATCTCGATGTCGCGAAGGATCGTCGTTGCGCGTTCGGCGGAGAACTTGTGCGCGATCGCCCAGCGGGGGGCGCGCGAGACGAAGCCGAGGCGCTCCTGGAGATCGAGCCGGTCGACCTTGTAGACCATGCCGTCGATGTCGTAGGAGAGCGTGGCGCGCATCGCCTCCACCTGCCGGTAGGCTTCAAGCGCCTCGGCAACGGAGTTGCATCTGCGCATGAGCGGGTTGGTGGGAAATCCCCAGGAGGAAAACGCGGCGACGACCGCGCTCTGCGTTTCTCCCGGCAAGGCACTCGCCTCGCCCCAGGTGTAGGCGAAGAACGAAAGCGGCCGCCCGGCGGTGACGGCCGGGTTCTTCTGGCGCAGCGAGCCGGCAGCCGCGTTGCGCGGATTCGCGAACAACTTCTTGCCCTCCCCCGCCAGACGCTCGTTGAGGGATGTGAAATCGGCGCGATCCATGTAGACCTCGCCGCGCACCTCGATGACGGCCGGCAGCCCGCCACCCGATATGCGCGCGGGGACGGAGGCAATCGTGCGGACGTTCGCCGTCACGTTCTCGCCGACCTGGCCATCCCCGCGCGTCGCGGCGCTGACCAGCTCACCTTCCTCGTAACGCAGGGAGATGGAAAGTCCGTCGATCTTGGGCTCGGCGGTCAGCGCCGGGCATTCGCCTTCCGGCAGGGACAAAAACCGGCGGATGCGCTCGGCGAATTCGGCGACGTCCTCGTCGCTGAAGGCGTTGGCGAGCGAGAGCATGGCAACCGAATGGCGGACCTTGGCAAAGCCGGTGGCGGGCGCGGCGCCGACCGCGCCGGCCGGGGAGTCACCGCGCACGAGATCGGGGAACCGCGCCTCGATCTCATCGTTCCGCCGGCGCAGCGCGTCATATTCGGCGTCGGAAATGACCGGATCGTCGTCTCCATGGTAGCGCCGGTCGTGCTCGGCGATCTCGGCGGCGAGCCGGGCAAGCTCACGCTCGGCCTGGCGCGATGTCAGTTCGCCGACGGCGAGGGTGGCGGTGAGTGGTGGGCGCTTCGGCTTCGTGATCATGGCCGTGCTCGCGGGCCGGGGTGAGCGGGCAGGTTCATCGGGATGGCGCGGGCGGTCGGGGCGCGCCGTGGTTTCGCCGCCGGCCTAAGGCGAAACGAACCTGCTGTCCAGGACGTCGCCGCAAACGGCGCCCTCATAGCGCAGACAAAACCCTGCAGATGCGAGGAACGGCGCGGCGACAGATCAGCACACTCTGAAACGTCAGAAGGGATTGATCGCCGCGATGGTGCTCGACCAAGCGCGGCTGATCCAGGAGCCCGAACTCTCGTTCGGCTGATAGCCCTCGTTGCCGAGCAAGGCATAGGCGTCGCGGTACCACTTGCTCTCGGGGAAGTTGTGGCCGAGCACGGCTGCGGCCGTCTGCGCCTCGTTCACGATCCCGAGCGCGAGATAGGCCTCCGTCAGTCGGTAGAGCGCCTCCTCGACGTGTGCGGTGGTCTGGTAGTCCGTGACGACCGTACGGAAGCGGCTGATCGCGCCTTCATACTGTTGCTTCTTCAGATAGAAGCGCCCGACGTTCATTTCCGATGCCGCGAGCACGTCCTGCGTGATCCGGATGCGATTCTGGGCTTCCTCGGCATACTTGCTGTCGGGATAGCGCCGAACCAGCGTCTGCAGTTCCTCGAGCGCGAGCTTGGTCTTGCTCTGGTCACGCGCCGGATCGTTGATCTGGCGGAAGTAGGAGGAGGCGATGATGTGGTGGGCGAGCGCGGCATCGCTGGTGCCAGGATGCAGCGTGGTGTAGCGCTTGGCGGAAGAGATCGCCTCGTCGTAAAGCTCCGCCCGGAAATAGGAATAGGCCGCCATGACGAGCGCGCGGCGGGCCTCGGCCGCGTAGGGATGATCGCGGTCCACGTCCTCGAAACGCTTAGCAGCAGCTTCGTAGCTGCCCGAGCCGAGCATGCGGTCGGCATCGGAATAGATAGCGCCGGCCGGCTCGACAATGCCCGGCGCAGCGGCTTCGTCGCCACCGAACATGGAGCAACCGGCACTCGTGAGCGCCGCGCAAAGCGCAAGGGGAGTCATTGCCTTACGCCAGCTGTGCCTCATCGTGTCCCCCAACCCGAGCCGACGTTCCCGACTCGCCACGCGAGCCATGCCGCTTCGATCGGTGCCCGATGACCCACGGCAGTGTCAAGACGGCGCGCCCGCTCGCCACTGGAAACTCGTTCAAAGCCAACGGCTTGTCCAGCAGGAACGCGCCAAGTCACGCTCTTGCACGAGGACTGTGGTGTTTTGTGGTCGAAGCCGGCCGTCACGCACGCTCGAATTGGGTCGCAGCGGTCGCGGCAAGTGTGTTCGATGAAACGCAGGAGGTGTTCAGGACAGTCGACACGCCGCGCCAATCAGTCGGAACGACATCCGCGCGAATTACGGGGTTGGATCGCAAGCATGAGCGATCGCACCAACACCGAATTACCCTGACCAGCGATCAACCAACCGAACGGGCAACGGGTCATCGACCCGACAGTCGACCGCCTACGCTCAGCTGCGATCGGCTGCAAAATTGGCCGCCATCGCGCCAACCTGGTGCCCTGCGCGAGCGACGTCACGGCGACGGGGCGCATGTACCATGGTCCAAGCGTCGCGGTCGGCAAAGAGCGCCTTGAGCATGTTGGTGTTCAGGCGATGTCCACCCCGATAGGAGCGATAGGCACAAAGCAGCGGGGCACCAGCGAGGGCCAGATCGCCGACTGCGTCCAGCATCTTGTGACGGACGAACTCGTCCGAATAGCGCAGTCCTTCCGGGTTCAGGATGCGGTCGTCACCGAGCGCGACGGTGTTGTCGAGGGAAGCGCCGAGAGCCAGATTTTTGCGCCACAAGCCCTCGACGTCCTTCATGAAACCGAAGGTGCGGGCCCGGGACAGCTCAGCCCGGAAGGCGCCCGGATTGAGTTCGAGATGGCGGCGCTGGCGGCCGATGAGCGGTGTTTCGAAGTCGATCTCGACGTCGAGATGGAAGCCCGTATGCGGTGCGAGTTCGCCCCAGCAATCGCCTTCCTCGACACGGATCGGCTTCAAGACCTTGATGAACTTGCGGGGAGCGTCCAGCTCGGCCACGCCGACCTCGTCGATCGCGGCGACGAATGCGGAAGAGCTGCCATCCATGATCGGAATTTCGCCGCTGTCGACCTCGATAACGACGTTGTCGACGCTGAGGCCACGAAGGGCGGCGAGGAGGTGTTCGACCGTCGCGATGACTGCGGTGTCAGGATGACCGATGACGGTACAGAGGGTGGCGTTGCAGACCTGGGAGAAGTCGGCAGGAATGTCCGCGACGATCCGGCCTTCACGCAGCGCCACGAAGCGAATTCCGACGTCGGCTTCCGCCGGATGGAGAACCATGCTGACCGGCGCGCCGCTGTGCACGCCATTGCCCGACAGCACGATCTCGCGCGTCAATGTGGTCTGGCTCGAGCCGATGAACCCTCTGGCCGTATGCGGCATGTCAGGTCGTCCCCCTGCAGACCCGGCGCTGCTGGTTCGCAGCGCCCTAGGTCACCCCATGTCGCCATTCGCCCGGTTACTTCTGCACAGGATATCCACAGTTGGAGTGGATCCGGTTCGGATGACAACGTGACATTAGCGTGCGTCGCCGAGTGTCACCAAATCACGCCTTGTTACGGACTGTTACCTTTAACGCGGCGGTTCGCCTCAACTGTTCCCGCCACCGCCCTGCCGGCGGAAAAAAGACGGTATTTCCGTATCCTTAGCCGCAGGCCGTCCGGTCGCCTCCCGCTGGTGATTGGGAGTGGACGAGTGAGGCGCGGCGTTCGGTGACGCGTTGTGTGTTGCGGAATGGCCACTTCCTTGAGGCTGTCCCGGCGCCACGGGCGCGCGCGATTCGACGGGCTCGCTGTCGCCATCGCCGCGACCGGTCAGGCGCTCGAACAGGCTGGCGCGTTTGCGCTGCACCGGGGCCTCGGGCTGCTGACCCTCGGATTTGGCCCGATACTCGCGTTGGGCGTGAGCCGGGAACGCCTCGAGATCCGGCATGCGGGACGGAGCGGAGCGGATCTCGGCCGGTGCCTGGGGCCGGAACGCACCGCCCTGGGTGCCGGTCGTGGAGGTTGGCGTGGCGCTCTCGGGGCGAGGCTCGGGCTGGCGCTCGCCACCGGCGGCCGGACGCGCGTAGGTGGACGCGATGCTGCGCGGTGGCCCGAGTTCGATCGTGACGTCGTCCTCGACCACCATGGCCTGTCGCGGGGCTTGGCCTGCCGGGGCCCCGGCGGGGGCGCCAGCGAGCGGCGATGACGGACGGTCGGCGGCCGGCGCATTCGGCCGCTGTGGCTGCGGCGGGGCCGATGCGGCGGCGGGCGGGTTCGCCGGCTGCGCTTGGGTAGCGCTCGTCTGCGCAACGGTCGGAGCGGGTTTCGCCTGAGGCGAAGGCGTCGACGCGGTCTGCCCCGCGGCAACCGCGGAAGCGGCATGAGGGGAGGCGACCGCGCCGCGCGGCATCTCGGGTTGTGGCGGACGGACGGCCTGCGACTTCGATGCGAGACCCGATGCGACGATCGAGACGCGAATCTTTTCGCCGAGCGAGTCGTCGAACGTGGCACCGACGATGATGTTGGCCTCCGGGTCGACTTCCTCACGCACGCGGCTCGCTGCCTCGTCGACCTCATAGAGCGTCATGGCCGTCGAGCCGGTGATGCTGACGAGCAGGCCCTTGGCCCCCTTCATCGTGATCTCGTCGAGCAGCGGATTGGCGATCGCGAGTTCGGCTGCCTCGAGGGCACGGCGCTCGCCAGCCGCTTCGCCGGTCCCCATCATGGCTGTGCCCATGTTGAGCATGATGGCCCGGACGTCGGCGAAATCGAGGTTGATCAGGCCCTCGCGCACGATGAGATCGGTGATGCAGGCGATGCCGGAGTGCAGCACCTGGTCGGCCATCACGAAGGCCTCGGCGAAGGTCGTCTTCTCGTTGGCGATGCGAAAGAGGTTCTGGTTTGGGATGACGATGAGGGTGTCGACCTGCTTGCCGAGTTCGGCGATGCCGGCCTCGGCGACGCGCATGCGCCGATTGCCCTCGAAGTGGAACGGCTTGGTGACCACACCGACCGTCAAGATGCCCATCTCGTGCGCCGCGCGCGCCACCACCGGCGCTGCGCCCGTGCCGGTGCCGCCACCCATGCCGGCGGCGACGAACACCATGTGGCAGCCCGAAATGTGCGAGCGGATCTCGTCGATTGCCTCCTCGGCCGCGCTCTCTCCGATCTCGGGGCGTGCGCCGGCGCCGAGCCCCTCGGTGAGGTTGGTGCCAAGCTGGACGACGATGTCCGCGCTCGACATGGCCAGCGCCTGGGCATCCGTGTTGGCGACGATGAAGTCGACACCCGTGACGCCAGCCGCAATCATGTTGTTGATCGCGTTGCCGCCGGCGCCACCGACACCGATCACGCAGATCCGTGGCTTGAGCTCAGTGATATTGGGAAGCGAAAGCCTGATGCCCATGCCGATCCCACCCTCCTCGACGGTGCGCCGGAGCGAACTCCGATGCACGGTTTGCCTCGGGAGCGACGGCGACCGCCATCGTTCCCCGCAACGCAACCCAACCAACGCCGTCACGAGGCGGTATCACCGCCCGGCGCCCGACACGGCGCCAAGTCCCTTCAAGCTCCGCGAGCCAAACTCGGCTCCTCGTCCCAGAAGCTCTCCTTGAACCATTGCCCGACGCGCCCGAGGTAGCCTCGCGGCGTGCGTGTGCCCTGGCCCTCGCCGGCAACGCCGATGCCCCGCGGCATGGCGCGCGCGTGCAACAAGCCGACGACGGTCGAAAAGCCCGGCGCGCGGACGTTCTCGGGCAGGCCGGCGAACGGTTGCGGCCGACCGATGCGGACCGGTCTGGCGAACACCTGCGCCGCATACGCCCCTACCCCCGTCAACTGGCTGGCTCCCCCCGTCAGCACGATGCGGTCCCCGGCGAACTCGGCAAAGCCACTCCCCTCGAGCCGCCTTGCGACGAGTTCCAGGGTCTCGTGAACCCGTCCCTGGATGATCTCCCGAATGTCGGCGCGCGTGACCTGGTGCAACCCGGCATCCTCGTCCTGGCCGACGAGCGGATAGGAGATGACCTCGTGGGCGTCCGAAGCCGCCCCGATGATTGTGCCATAAAGCGTCTTGATTCGCTCGGCCTCGGCAAGCGGCGCAGAGAGCTGGCGCGCGATATCGTATGTGACGTGATGCCCGCCGAGCGCGACCGCGTCGGTGTAGACGAATTGGCCCTCGGCGAAGATCGAGAGCGTCGTGGTGCCGCCACCCATGTCGATGCAGGCGACGCCGAGCCTCGCTTCCTCGGCGCTGAGTACGGCGAGGGCGCTTGCATAGGGCGTCGGAACCAGCCCCTCGATGTCGAGGTGACAACGATCGAGCAGGCCGACGATGGCATCGAGTGGGGAGCCCTCGGCGGTCACGACGTGCACTTCGGCGGCGAGTTCCGAGGCCGGGCGCCCGCGCGGATCGACGATGCCGGGGGTGCCGTCCACCTGATAGGAGAGCGCGCCGAGATGGAGGGCGACGCGCTCGTCCTTCTCGGCGAAGCGACGGGCGGTTTGCAGCAGGTGGTCGATGTCGCCATCCGTCACACGCTCGCCCGGCAAGCGGCGGCGGGCCGTGAAATTGGTGCTGCGCAAGCGCCCGCACGAGACCGAAACGACGACGTCCTCGACGGTGACGCCCGCCATCTGCTCGGCCCGGCCGATCACGGCGCGGACCGCCTCCTCGGCATCGTTCATGTCGACGATCACGCCGGACTTGATGCCGCGGGCCTGCTTGGTCGCCACGGCCAGGAGTCGCGCCTTCAGCGGTTTGCCGATGGCGTGGTTGCTGCCTGCCCAGGGCGCCAGAGCCGCGATCATGCAGCAGACCTTGGAGGATCCGATGTCGAGCACGGTCACGATACGCTCCGCGCCCCGTCGTTTGTCGAACGCACTCAGCACGATATTCCACTCCTCTCGTACATACGGGCGAAACGACACGCGCTCGCCTCGGAACCGATGGCTTCAGCCACCCCGGCGCACGCTGCCGGTCGCCTCGCTCACGCGGCGTCCGACGAGCAGCAGCGGCTCGTCCGGCACGCGGAGATCGATCTCGGAAACACCGCCCTCGAGCCGGGGATCGTCCAGAAGACGGCGGGCAGTGGCGAGCGAGGCCGCGAGCATCGCCCGCTCGCCGCCCGCGATGTCGTCACGGGCAGCCGGCAGATGGATGCTGCGACCGTCGCGCAACTCGAGCGTCCAGCGGCGCTCGGCAACGCGAACATAGGCGCGCACCTCATCGGCGAGCGCGCCATGCGCCGCGATCACATCGAAGAGGTCGCGGGCAGCCTCGGGCGCGCCCTCGCCGACGATGAGAGGCAACTGCGTGAAGGCGGTCGGGGCAACCGGCTCGAGGATGTGGCCGGCGCCGTCGACGAGAAAGAGCATGCCGCGGTTCTGCCAGACGAGGCCCGGTGTGCGCTCGGTGACTTCGACCATCAGGGTATCGGGCAGGATGTAGACCAGCCGCGTGCTCTCGACCCAGGCGAGCCGAGCGAGGCGTTCACGCGCCGCCACCCCGGAAAAGCCGAGGAACGTGGCACGCTCATCGAGCCCCAGGGCAGAATAAATTTCCCCGTCACTCGTGTGACGATGACCTACGACGGCGACATGTGAGATGTCGAGATCGAGGGCGACGCCGAGGCGATCGGCGAGCATGGCGAGGTCGGCGAGACCGGTCGGAAGGCGGCCCTGCCAGGCAAGTGCCGCCGCCGCCGGGACGGCGAGCATGACGGCGATCACGGCGAATGCGGCCAGCCGGCGAAGGCCCGCCGCCCAGCGCCCGAGCGCCCTCTGGCCGCGATTGCGCCCGCGGCGGGCCTCTTGGGCGGCTCGCCGTACGACGCGGGGCAGGTCGCCGGTCGCATCGACCGCAGGCATGCGCGAGCCGCCGATGTCACCACCGGAAAAATGCGGCTCACGATGCCTGCTCAGCGGTTGCAACTCGCGTCCTCCACCATCCAATGCACCAACTCGGCGAGCGGCATGCCCTTGTGCGCCGCCTGCTCGGGGACCAGCGAGGTCGCGGTCATGCCCGGCTGCGTGTTCACTTCGAGGCAGATCAGCTCGAACGATCCGTCGGCACGCTCGTCGAGGCGGAAATCCGAACGCGAGACGCCGCGGCATCCGAGTGCCTGATGGGCCGCTAACGACAGTCTCTCAATGGAACGGTAAATATCCGGTGAAATTCGCGCCGGAATGACATGGCGGGAGCCTCCGGCGGCATACTTGGCCTCGTAATCGTAGAACGCGAGGTTCTCGGCCGGCAGAATCTCCGTCACCCCGAGAGGGGTTTCGCCCATGACGGCGCAGGTCAATTCGAGCCCCGGCACATAGCGCTCGGCCATCCAGCGGTAGCGGCGCAGCTTGGAGTCGGCGAGGATGACGTCCGGATTGAAATTGGAATCCTCGCGCACGAGGAAGACGCCGACGCTCGAGCCCTCGGCGACCGGCTTCAAGACGAAGGGGCGGGCGATCGACTCCTCGCCGGCCGCAAGGCGGGACATGTCCACGACACGGCTCTCGGCGACCGGCACGCCGACCGCCTTCATGACGATCTTGGCGCGCTCCTTGTCCATGGCGAGGGCGGAGGCGAGCACGCCCGAGTGGGTGTAGGGGATCTCCAGCATCTCGAGGATGGCCTGCATGCCGCCGTCCTCGCCGAAGTGACCATGGAGGATATTGAAGCAGACGTCCGGCTTCAGCGCCTGGAGCGTTGCAACGATATCGCGGTCGACGTCCACCTCGGTGACCTCGTAGCCGGCCTCGCGCAGCGCCGCCGCGCAGCATGCCCCCGAAGCAAGGCTCACCTCGCGCTCGGCCGACCAGCCGCCGAGCAGCACTGCGACGTGGTTGTATTTGCGTTCGGGCATCGGGGTGGCTCCTCCAGCTTCGGGCATGAAGTTGCGAGGATAGCCGATTCCAGTGGTGGCGGGATGGCGGAGGCGCCGGGGCGGTGCTGCCAGGGAGTGACGCGAACGGCCACCCTAACCCGCCAGGGCCTCGCCGGTGGCGTGGCCCGGCAGGGCGTTGCCGATGCGCTTGATCTCCCATTCGAGGGTGATGCCGCTCGCCGCCAGAACGCGCGCGCGCACCGTCTCGCCGAGCCGCTCGATGTCCTCGGCGCTGGCCCCACCCGTATTGATCAGGAAGTTGCAGTGCTTTTGCGAGACCATCGCGCCGCCGATCACGAGGCCACGGCAGCCGGCCGCGTCGATCAGTTTCCAGGCACTCTCGCCCGGTGGATTCTTGAACGTGGAGCCCCCCGTGCGCTCGCGCGTCGGCTGATGCTCCTCGCGGTAGGCGGCGACCTCCTCGTTGGCCGCCTCGATCTCGGCGGGATCGCCGGGCCGGCCAGCAAAGAGTGCCTCGGTGAAGATGAGTTCCTCGGGGGCGGCGCAATGGCGGTAGGTGTAGCCGAGGTCGGCGTTGCTCAAGGTGACGATCCGCCCATCGCGGCCAACGGCGCGGGCCTCCACCAGAACGTCCTTGGTCTCGGAGCCATGGGCACCAGCGTTCATGCGGATGGCGCCGCCGATCGAGCCCGGGATGCCCCGGTAGAACGAGAGCCCAGCGATGCCCGCCTCGGCGGCGGCACGCGCGACCTTGACGTCCGGCACCGCGGCCCCGGCCCGCAAGCGGCTCGCCGGCTCTATCGCGACGTCCGAAAAGCCCCGCGCGAGACGCACCACGACGCCGGAAACGCCGCCGTCGCGGATCAGCAGATTGGAGGACAGCCCGATCACCGTGACCGGTGTGGCCGGGTCGAGACCCGCGAGGAGGGCGGCCAGATCGGCCTCGTCGGCGGGCGTGAAGAGCGCCTCGACCGGGCCACCCACCCGAAACCACGTCATATCGGCAATCGAGGCACCGGCGACGAGACGGCCCCGCAATCCCGGGACATCGGCACGAATGCGCTCGACGAGATCCGCCATGGTCCGGCTCCCGCTCAGGCGGCGCCACCAGCGGCGCGGCGCATCGCGGCAAGCTCCGTCGGCAGGCCGTGGGACCAATCCGTCACGGTGCCCGCGCCGATGCCGATCACGAGGTCGCCGGGCTTGGCATAGCGCACGAGGATCGGCGCCAGCTCCCGCTCGCTCTCGACCGCGATGGCATCGCACCCGCCGCGTGCCTTGATGGCGTGGGCGAGCGTGCGGTGATCGCGCCCGGGGATCGGCTCCTCGCCGGCGGCATAGACCGGGGCGACCAGCACGGCGTCCGCATCGCCAAAGCAGCCGCAGAACTCCTCGAAGAGATCATTCAGACGGGAGAAGCGGTGCGGCTGCATGATGGCGATGACGCGGCCGGAGGTCGCCCGGCGTGCCGCGCTCAGCACCGCCGCGATCTCCACGGGATGGTGCGCATAGTCGTCGTAGAACGAGACCCCGTTCCAGGTGCCGGTCGGCGTGAAGCGTCGCTTGACGCCGCCGAAGCTCGCGAGCCCTTCGCGGATGCGCGCGTCGGGAATGCCGACCTCGGAGGCGACCGCGATCGCAGCCAGCGCATTGAGCACGTTGTGGCGCCCCGGCACGGGGATCATCAGGTCGCCGAGGCGGCGCGCGCCACCGGTCGTACGGTCACTCAATTCGGCGTCGAAGCGCATCATCGCGCCCTGCTGGGCCATGCCGGCGATGCGCAGATCGGAATCGTCCGCCTCGCCATAGGTCAGCACCCGGCGACGCTTCTCGCGCCCGAGTTCCTCGACGAGGCGGCGGACCACGGGATGGTCGATGCCGGCGACACAGGTTCCATAGAACGGGATGTTGTTGAAGAACGTCTTGAAGGCGAGTTGCATCGCCTCGACGCTGCCGTAGTAGTCGAGGTGCTCGGGATCGATGTTGGTGACGACGCCGATCTGCGTCGGCAGCGCGATGAAGGTGCCGTCCGACTCGTCGGCTTCGACCACCATCCATTCACCCTTGCCGTGACGGGCGTTGCTGCCCCAGTCGTTGATGATGCCACCCGACATGGCGGTGGCATCGAGCCCGCCGACGTCGAACAGGTGAGCGATCATCGAGGTGGTCGTGGTCTTGCCGTGCGTGCCGGTGACGGCGACGGTCGAATGGAAGCGCATCAGCTCGGCGAGCATCTCGGCACGGCGGATGATCGGGATGCCGCGCGCCCGCGCCGCCTCGAGCTCCGGGTTGCCGGGCTTGACGGCGCTCGAAATGACGACATAGCGCGCCCCGATCAGATTGACCGGGTCATGGCCGACGAACACGCGCGCGCCACGCTCGCGCAGCCGCTTGATGTTGGCGCCGTCGCGCTGGTCGCTGCCCTGGACCGTATAGCCCAGCTCCATCAGGATCTCGGCGATGGCGCTCATGCCAATGCCACCGATGCCGATGATATGGAACGGGCCGAGGCCAGGTGGAATGCGCATCCTCATCTCCTCAAGAACGCTGAAGGTCGCCCAATACGTGCCCGTCACATGGTCGGCACGCGACCATCGCCGGTGCAGCCTGCGGTGTCACGAGCCGGCCCTTGCCGCGCCAAGCTCCACGACGAGATCAGCAAGGGCAGAAACCGCCGCCGGACGGCCGACGGCCCGCGCCCTGGCTGCGGCTTCGGCCAATCGGACCGGCGCCGACAGCAAGCCTTCTAGCTCGCGCGCCAGGCGATTCGAATCAAGTGCCGATTGCTCTATGCACCAGGCGCCCCCCGCCTCGGCCAGCCGAGTTGCGTTGAGGAGCTGGTCGTTGTCAAGGGCGTGGGGCAAGGGCACCAGGATCGCCGGACGCCCCAGCACGGCGAGTTCGGCGACGGTCGAGGCGCCGGACCGCGCAATGACGAGGTGGGCGTCCGCGAGCCTTGCGGGCAGGTCCGAAAAGAACGTCGCCAGCTCGCAGCGGATGCCGGCGCGTGCGTAGGCCTCCTCGACCGCCCCGACGTCCTCCTCGCGCGCCTGCTGCACGACGAGGAGGCGCTGGCGCAGGGCGTCGGGCAGCAATGCCAGCGCCGGGGGCACGGCCTCGGAGAAATAGCGCGCACCCTGGCTGCCACCGAAGACGGCAAGACGGAGTGGCCCGTCCGGCCGTGGCTCCTGGTAGGGACGTCCGGATGCGGCAACGACCAGATCGCGCACCGGATTGCCGGTGACACGCGTCTTGGCGAGGAGATCGCCTTCAACGTGGCCGGTCGTGGTGAACGACGTGGCGATGGCGGTCACGCGGCCGGCGAGCATGCGGTTCGCGCGCCCCATCACGGCGTTGGCCTCGTGAATAGCGGTCGGAATGCCGCGCAGGCGGGCGGCAACGAGAGGCGGAAACGTCGGGTAGCCGCCAAAGCCCATGACCGCCGCAGGCTGAAGCTGGCCGAGGAGGCGGTGGGCGCTCGCGATGCCGCGCGAAAGCGCGATCGCGGTCTTGAACATGGCGCCGGGCGAGCGGCCGGCGAGCGTCGCCGAGGGGATTTCGTGAACGGAGCGGGCGGGAAAATCGCCACCGTAGCGCTGCGCCCGGTGGTCGGTGACGAGATCGACCGCGACGCCACGCCGGCCGAGTTCCTCGGCAAGGGCGAAGGCCGGAAAGAGGTGACCTCCGGTGCCACCCGCCGCCAGGACGACATTCATCGAGGTCATCGCGTTCCCTTCCCGAGGAGAGGCGCGGCCAACGCCCGCCATCCGCCTCGCTCCACCGGGGCCGGCACAGTGCCCCTCGAAACTCGCTCAGCGCGCGGGCAATCCCGGCTCCTCCGACGACACGAACATGGTCTTTTTCAGACGCGCCGCGCCAGGTCTGCGCCGTGTGACCGCCACCAGGAGCCCCATCGCCACGGCGTTCCCAACGAGGGACGAGCCGCCATAGGAGAGGAACGGCAGCGTCATGCCCTTGGCCGGGGCGAGGCCGACGTTGACCGCCATATTGATGAGCGTCTGGAACGAGAACAGCATCACCAGGCCGGCGCAGGCATTGCGCACGAAGGCGTCCTCCTCCGACCAGACATGGGCCAGCGCGCGCACGGCAACGAATACGAAGAGGCCAATCAGAACGAGGCATGCGACGATGCCATACTCCTCGGCGATCACGGCGAGGACGAAATCGGTGTGGGCATCCGGCAGCAGCGATTTGACGCGCCCCTCGCCCGGTCCCTGACCGAACCAGCCCCCCTCGACGAAGGACTGCCGCGCGCGGTCGAGCTGGTACGTCTCGGCGCTGTCGGGAAAAAAGAACGCGTCGAAGCGACGCTTGACGTACGGCATCGTGAAATAGGCGGCCGCCAGACCAGCGACAGACGCCGTCCCCAGTGCCAGCAACCAGCGCAGCGAGACCCCCGCCACGAACAGCATTCCTCCCCACACCAGCGTGACCAGGACCGTCTGGCCGATATCAGGTTGCAGGACGAGGAGTCCGGCCAGGAGCGCCCAGGCCGAAACGGCGATCGCCATGGCCGGCACATCCGGACGGCGCAGGCGCTCGGCGAGCAGCCAGGCGGTCAGAATGACGAAGGCCGGCTTGGTGAGTTCGGAGGGCTGCAGCGACTGGCCGAGGATGCGCACCCAGCGCCGCGCGCCGTTGATCTCCTCGCCGAAGAGAACCGCCGCGACCATGAGCAGCAAACCGCCGATGAAGAGAACGAGGCTGAAACGCCTGACGAGCGCACGACCGGCGAACGACAATGCGAGTACGATGGCGAGGCCGGCGAGCGCAAAGAGCGCATGCCGCTCGACGAAGTAATAGGTCGCAAGGCCCTTCTTGCCTGCAACGGTCGGCCCGGCGGCAAGCGAGACGACCACGCCGGTCAGCACCAGAGCCACGATCGCGGCAACGAGCTGGCGGTCGACCGTGAACCACCAGGACGCAAAGGCACCGCGATCGGCGCGTGAGGGGGTCATCGCGGGCCTCGCGGCTGGTCGGCGCCGATCGGCTCGGCACCCGGGACGGCGAGCGAGGCAGCAACGAAGGCGCGGCCACGCGCCTCGAAGTCTGGGAACTGGTCGAAGGAGGCGCAGGCCGGCGAGAGCAGAACCACGGGTTCGTCGAGACCGGAGGCGGCGGCGTCGCGTGCCGCCTCGCCGACGGCGGCCTCGATGGTGCCGGACATGGCGCGCTCCAACCCGGCCGGAAGCTGGGCCGCGAGCATCGCTGCCGCCTCACCGACGAGGTAGACCTTGCGCACCGGAGCGAGCAGGGGCAGGAGGCTCGCGATGCCGCCTTCCTTGGCGCGCCCACCGATGATCCAGAATATCTCCGGAAAGGCCTTGAGGGCGTGCGCGGCGGCGTCGGCGTTGGTCGCCTTGCTGTCGTTGACGAAAAGCACCCGACCGGCGCGCGCGACCGCCTGCATCCGGTGGGCGAGTCCCGGAAAGCTCGCCATACCGGCGGCGACCTCGTTTCGCTCGAGGCCGAGCGCGGCCACCAGCTCCCAGGCGATGGCGGCATTCTGCCAGTTGTGCGCGCCGCGCAACGAGATGATGCCGGCAAGGTCGATCTCGGCCTCGCAAACCCCCTCGCGCATGCGGCAGAGGCGCCCGTCGGCAGCGAAGGTGCCGTCGGCAACCGGGCCGAGCACCGAGACCCGGCGCACGATCGCTGCCGGGCGAACGCGATCGGCAATCGCACGGCAGTGCGCATCGTCGATGCCGACGACCGCCGTGTCGCCGGCGCCCTGGCGCGCGAACATGCGCTCCTTGACCGCCGCATAGTTTTCGAGCGTGCCGTGGCGATCGAGGTGATCCGGGGTGATGTTGGTGAGGGCCCCCGCAGCAGGCTCGAGGCCCGGCGTCAGGTCGATCTGGTACGACGAGAACTCAATGACGTAGGTGCGATCGTCGGCGAGTGGGGCCAGAGAAAGGATCGGCTCGCCGATGTTGCCACCGAGGCTCGTCGGTCGGCCCGCCGAGGCGAGGAGGTGCGCAGTGAGGGCCGTCGTCGTCGACTTGCCGTTCGTGCCGGTGATGGCAACGAGGCGTGCCTTGGAGCCCCGAGCGGCGATTTCGCGCACGAAGAGTTCGGTGTCGCCGATCACCTCGACGCCGGCGGTCTTGGCCCGCCCGACCGTCCAATGCGGCACGGGATGGGTCAGCGGCACGCCCGGCGCCAGGACGAGGGCGGCAAAGCGCGACCAGTCGGCAGCCGCGAGATCGCGGGGAGCGATCCCAATGGCGGAGAGCCGCGCGCGCCCGGCTTCGCTGTCGTCCCAGGCCCAGACCTCGGCGCCGCCGGCCGCGAGCGCCGCGACGGTCGCGAGCCCCGAGCGCGCCAGCCCGAATACGGCGACCGGCCGTCCGGCGAATGTCGTGATCTCGATCATGGCGGCAGAATACCGTGATTCAGGGGCGGGCGCTTGCGGGCGTTGATCGGGTCCGACAGCGCGCTCAGCCGACGAGGACGATGTGCATGTAGCGGGGGCCGTGGGCGCCACGGATGTTGCGCGCCTCGATGTCGGCGGTTCCACTCGTACCGGTGATGAGGTTGATCGAGCGCGGTGGCGGAGCGGCGGCCGTTCGAACCAGGGCCCAATAGTCCTCCATGTGCCCCAGAACAGTGCCGCCAAGCACGATCGCGACATGGTGCAGAGGCAGGAAATTGAAGAGCGTCGGGGTTGCGGGGCCCGAGGTGAAGACGAGACTTCCCGTCTCGGCGATCGCCCATTCGGCGTGCGTTACGGCGACCGGCTCGTCCGGGGCAAGGGTCTCGCGCAGCGCGATGCCCGACCAGTCCAGGGCCAGCAGGCGCGGATCCGGCGGCAGAGCGATCGAGGGGGCGAGGCCGGCGCGCGCGAGGTAGGCCGAGACCGCGACGGGGACATCGGCGAGGCTCGCAACCTCGGCGACGGTGGCGGTCAACCGCTCCGAAGTCGCCTGGGCAATGAAGCGCGCACGTGCATCGCCGCCCGGGATCTGCGGGCGCAGGCGCTCGGGACGGGCGAGGAGTGCAGCCGCCTCGGCGACGATGGCAGCCGCATCGAGCGGCTCTCTACGCCCCAGCGCCGTGCGCACACGGTCCAGAATTTCCTCGCGGGCCCGCTTCATCGCCGCCGCCCCGCTCGATACTGATCCATGAATGTACCGCGCTGCGGGGAAGGCAGATCGCGGTGGCGTGTCCAGCCGCCAGCGAGCGGAAATGCCCCGATGCGTCCGGCCCGCCAGCCGACGAGGCGGAGGGAAAAGACGGCAAGACGGGTGGCGAGGCGGTAAAGCCCGGGCCGGCGCGCCAGTGTGCCCCAGAGGCCCAATCCGCTGCGCACCACGCGCGGCGTCAGCCCACGGCTCCACTGCTCCTCGCGCAGCCGGCGCATGAGATCGGGCAGCGGAATGTCGACGGGGCAAACCTCCCGGCAGCGGCCATTCAGGGTACAGGCGTTCGGCAGGTCGCCCGCCACCGCGAGATTCGACATGGCTGGCGTGAGAATGGCGCCCATCGGTCCCGGATAAACGGCGCCGTAGGCATGGCCGCCGACCGCACCATAGACCGGGCAATGGTTCATGCAGGCGCCGCAGCGGATGCAGCGCAGCATCGGGCGCAGGAATCCGGCCAGCATGTCCGTGCGCCTGTTATCGACGAGAACGATGTGCATTTCGCGCGGTCCATCGCGGTCGCTCTCGCGGCGGGGGCCGTTGTAGAAGGTGGTGTACTGGGTGAACTCCGTGCCGATGGCCGAGCGCGAGAGGAGCCGCAACAGAACGGTTGCATGCTCGACCGTCGGAACCAGTTTTTCGATCCCTGCATTGACGATGTGGACACGTGGCGGCGTCGTCGTCAGTTCGCCGTTGCCTTCGTTGGTCACGGTGACGACGGAGCCGGTGTCGGCGATAAGGAAATTCGCCCCCGAGATACCGACGTCTGCGGAGAGGAATTTTTCCCTGAGTTCGCGGCGCGCGCTCTCGACGAGACTGGCGACATCGAGGGCATCGGGCGCGCGGCGGTGCTTGCGCGAGAACAGCTCCGCCACCTCCTCGTGCGTCTTGTGCATTGCCGGCATGACGATGTGGGAGGGGGGATCGCCGGCAAGCTGGATGATGTGCTCGGCGAGATCGGTCTCGACGCGCTCGATGCCGGCCGCCGCCAGCGCCTCGCCGATGCCGATCTCTTCGCCCAGCATCGACTTGACGCGCGTGGCCGTGCGCGCGCCGGCTTGCCGGCAGATGCGCACGATGATGTCGGTCGCCTCGTCGGGCGTGCGCGCCCAGTGCACTTTCGCTCCCGAAGCGATGGCGTTCCGCTCGAACATCTCGAGATAGTGGTCGAGGTGCGCGATGGTGTGGTCCTTGATGCGGGCGGCCGTACCGCGGACCTCGGCGAACTCCGGAAAGGCGGCGACGACAGCCGCGCGGCGCGTGCGCAGGAGCGTCGTCGTGCGATCGAGGGCGACGCGCAGCGTCGACGAGGCGAGGGCGCGCTCGGCGTTCTCCTTGAAGCGGTGCGAGGTTTGCTCCATGGGCCTACTCCGAACGACAGAGGGCGGGCTCGTCGTCCATGCCCGCCAGCACTTCGACAGCGTGACGCACCTCTACCGGGCTCGCCTCGCGGCTCAACTTGCCGGCCATGTTCATGAGGCAGCCGAGGTCCCCGCCAAGGAGGAGGCCGGCGCCGCTCGCGCCGACCTGGCGCGCCTTCTCGGCGACGATGGCGTTCGAGATGGAGGGATATTTGACGCAGAACGTGCCGCCGAAACCGCAGCAGACGTCGTTGCCCTCGAGCGGGACGAGTTCGAGGCCGTCGACGGCGGCAAGGAGCGCGCGCGGTTCGTCGTGGATGGCAAGCTCGCGCAGGCCCGAGCAGCTGTCGTGGTACGTCGCGCGCCCCGGCCAGGCAACGCCCGAGGGACGGTAATCCATGACGCGCACGAGAAAGCTCATGATCTCGTAGGTGCGATCGGCGAGCGCACTGTGGCGAGCTGCCCAATCGGGCTCGCCCGCGAACAAATCCCCGCCGTGACACTTGAGCATTCCCGCGCAGGAGCCCGAGGGCACCACGACATAATCGTAGCCCTCGAACGCTTCGATCCAGCCCACGACGAGATCGCGGGCAATGGCGTTGTCGCCGGAATTGAAGCCGGGCTGGCCGCAGCAGGTCTGGCGCGCCGGAACCTCTACGATGCAGCCGGCATCCTCGAGGAGCTTCAGGCTGGCAAAACCGATCGAGGGGCGGATCGCATCGACGAGACACGTGACGAAGAGGCCGACCCGCGGCGCCGAGCCATGCCTGCCGACCGCGCCGCCCTTGCCTTCCTCGCCCATCGCCCGATCCCCCTTGCGGTGCCGCAGCCCCCTCAGCGCAGCTTGAGTGTGGCAAGACCGATCAGTGCCAGGACCACGGAGATGATCCAGAACCGGATGACGACGGTCTGCTCCTGCCACCCCTTCTGCTCGAAGTGGTGGTGGATCGGCGCCATTCGGAACACGCGCTTGCCTGTGAGCTTGAAGGAGACGACCTGCACGATCACCGAGACGGTCTCCAGAACGAAGAGGCCGCCGACGATCGCGAGCACCAGTTCGTGCTTGACGGCGACGGCGATCGCCCCGAGCGCGCCGCCGAGTGCCAGAGAACCGGTGTCACCCATGAAGATCATCGCGGGCGGAGCGTTGAACCAGAGGAAGCCGAGGCCGGCCCCGAGCAGCGCGCCGCAGAAGATCGCGAGTTCACCAGTGCCCGCGACGTAGTGAATCTGCAGGTACGTGGCGAACTTGAAGTTGCCGGAGAGGTAGGCGATGAGGCCGAAGGTGCTGGCCGCGATCATGACCGGCACGATGGCGAGACCATCGAGGCCGTCGGTGAGGTTCACGGCATTGCCTGCGCCCGCGATCACGAAGACGCCCAACAGCAGGAACAGCGGCCCGAGATAGAGCAGAACGTCCTTGAAGAACGGCACGGTGAGCGAACAGGCGAAATGGTGCTTGGCGGTCGGTGCCTCATCGCCCACCAGCGGCAGGTTGGTGAAACACTCCATCGGCACGCCACCGGCCTGATGGACGCCGACGCGGATCATGAAATAGGTGGCGAGGCCGGCGACGAGAATCTCGATCGCGAGCTTGATGCGGCCGGAAAAGAAATGCGAGGTGCGCTGCTTGGTCACCTTGAGGTAGTCGTCGTAGAAGCCGATGGCGCCGAAAGCGAGCGTTACGCCGAGGACGATCCAGACGTAGGCGTTCGACCAGTTCGACCAGAGGAGCGTTGCCACCGTCACGCCCGCCAGGATCATGAGGCCGCCCATGGTCGGCGTGCCCTGCTTCTTGACGACGTGCGTCTGCGGGCCGTCGGCGCGGATCGGCTGGCCCTTGCCCTGACGCACGCGCAAGAGGCGGATCAGGCCGGGGCCGAACAGGAACACGAACAAAAGCGCCGTGACGATCGCACCGCCCGTGCGGAACGTGATGTAGCGAAAGACGTTCAGAACGCTGATCTGATCGCTGTAGTTGACGAGCTCGTAGAGCATTCACCGTTCCCCTCGACCGCGCGACAACCAGGCCGAGCCGTGGTCAGCGCTTTGCCCCCACTTCGTTGCCGGCGGGGTGCGCCGACGAAGCCGCTGCTGGATAGGCCGCACGCAGCGCCTCGACAAGGGGCGCCATGCGGGTCCCGAGCGAGCCCTTGATCATGACCGCGTCCCCTGCCCCGACGCTCGCCACGAGACGCTCGACCAATTCCTCGGACTTCGGCGCATAAGCGCCCCGGCGCCCTTCGGGCGTCGCGGCCCAAAGTTCGGCCATATGGGGACCACACGCAAAGAGGAGATCGACGCCGGCCGCCTCGAGGGGGCCAGCCAGCTCACGATGGAGACGCGGTGCGTCCTCACCCAATTCGCGCATGTCGCCGAGCACGGCGATCCGCCGGCCGACGGTTTCGCGCGTCAACTGGCCGAGCGCCGCGAGGGCGGCACGCATCGAGGCGGGATTGGCGTTGTAGCTCTCGTCGATCAGCAGGATCTCGCCACCCTCGGCGGCGAGCCTGGTGCGGGCACCGCGCCCCTGCTCGGCCGAAACGCCGGCGAGGCGGGCGGCCGCACGAGCCGGATCGACCCCGAGCGCCGACACCGCAGCGAGCACGGCAAGCGCATTCTGAACCAGGTGGCGGCCCGGCGCGCCGAGGCGCACGTCCAGCGTGCCGCCCGCGATGGCAACACGAAACGAGGAGCCATCCGCATCGAGTGCGCAATCGAGGAGGCGAACATCGGCCTCGGGGTGCTCACCGAACGAGACGATGCGGGCACCGGCCCCGCTCGCTGCGGCCTCGAGGCGCCGGAAGTGGGCGTTGTCGCGATTGATGATGGCGGTGCCGCCCGGCAGCAGCCCAGAGAAAATCTCCGCCTTGGCGTCGGCGATCGCCTCGACCGAGGGAAAGAACTCGAGGTGCACGGGCTCGACGGTGGTGACGATGGCGACGTGCGGGCGCACCATCTTGACGAGTGGTGTGATCTCGCCGGCATGGTTCATGCCGATCTCGAAGACGCCATACTCCGTTTCGCGCGGCATGCGGGCGAGCGTCAGGGGGACACCCCAATGGTTGTTGAAAGACTTGACCGCGGCATGGGTCGCTCCCTCCGGCTCGAGGCAGCGGCGCAGCATCTCCTTGGTGCCGGTCTTGCCGACGCTTCCGGTGACGGCGACGATCCGGGCCTCGGTGCGGGCGCGGGCGACGCGTGCGAGGAGGCCGAGCGCGGCGAGCGTGTCGTGGACGCCGACGAGCGGCGCGGCGAGGTCGAACGGCGAGGCGACGCCCGCGCGGCTCGCATCGTAGGCTCCCTTCTCGACGAGCGCGGCGCCGGCACCGCGCGCCAGGGCGGCCGCGACATAGTCGTGGCCATCGAGGTGATCGCCCTTCAGCGCCACGAACAGGTCGCCCGGCTGGAGCGTGCGGCTGTCGATCGATACACCCGTCAAGGGGTGCCATGGGCCAACGTGCGGCCCGACGAGTTCGCCAGTGGTCGTGAGGACGACGTCGGTCAGGATCCAGAGCGGCTCGTCGTTCATTTCGCCCCCATCGCCGCAATCGCCTCGGCCACCACGTCCTGATCGGAGAATGGCAACACCTTGTCGCCGACGATCTGGCCCGTCTCGTGGCCCTTTCCAGCGATCAACAGGACATCCCCGGGTTGCAGCATTTCGACGCCGGCGCGAATTGCGGCCCCCCGGTCCCCGATCTCGATGGCGCCGGGGGCGCCGGCAAGAATTTCGCTGCGGATCGCGGCGGGTTCCTCGGTGCGGGGATTGTCGTCGGTGACGATGGTGACGCCCGCCAGTCGGGTCGATATGCCCCCCATCACCGGGCGCTTGGCGCGATCGCGGTCGCCGCCGCAGCCGAATACGCAGATGAGGCGACCGGTGACGAACGGGCGAAGGGCCTCGAGCGCGGCGGCGAGCGCGTCGGGCTTGTGGGCATAGTCGACCACCGCGACGCCGCCGTTTCGGTTTCCGATCACCTCCAGGCGGCCCTTGACGCCGCGTAGGCCACCAATGGCCGCGACCGCGCGTTCGGTGTCGACGCCAGCGGCCACGGCTAGGCCGGCTGCAACGAGGGCGTTGGTTGCCTGATAGGTTCCGATGAGATCGAGCGTCACGGGCACGAGGCCGCCTGCATGGCGCACCTCGAGGTGCTGGCGAAAGCCCTCGCGGCGGGTGCGCTCGAGGCGCAAGTCGGCCCCGGCGATCCCGACGGTCATGACGGCGAGACCATTGCCGCGGGCGGCGCGGACCACATCCGCACTGCGCGCACCGTCGGCGCAGACCACCGCCGTCTGGCCGGCCGAAAGCAGGGTGTCGAAAAGCCGCAGCTTGGCCGCGAGGTAGTCCTCGATGCTCGGATGGTAGTCGAGATGATCATGGCCGAGGTTGGTATAGCCGGCCGCCGTCAGGCGCACACCGTCGAGGCGGCGCTGGTCGAGGCCGTGGGAGGATGCCTCGAACGCGAGATGCGTCACCCCGTCGCGCGCGAGGTCGGCGAGCGTCCGGTGCAAGGTGACGGGGTCCGGCGTCGTCAGCGAGCCGTAGACCGTTCCATCGGCGCGGGCGACGCCGAGGGTGCCGAGGGAGGCGGCCTCGAAGCCAGCGGCAGTGAAAATCTGCCGTGTGAAGTCGGCGACCGACGACTTGCCGCTGGTGCCGGTGACGGCGACCGTGACCTCGGGCTGGCCGTAGTGGAAGCAGGCGGCGGCACGCGCCAAGAGGCGGCGGGGGTCCTTGGAACGAATGAACGCGAAGGGGCGCGGAGGCGGCGGCGGCAACTGGGCGTCGGGCCCGTGAATGACAGCGGACGCGCCGGCGGCGATGGCATCGGGAATGAAGCGGGCGCCGTCAGCCTTGCTGCCCGGCACCGCGACGAAGAGCCAGCCCGGTTTCACTTGACGGCTGTCGGCGGTGAGGCCGGCGATCTCGATGCCGGCCGTCTCGGGGGCCAACTGGGTGTAGGTGCCCACGACCTCGGCGAGCTTCATCTCGGATCATTCCCCTCGGCAGGCGGTCGCCACGGGCCCGGGCGGTGGGCCCATGCACGCATGCGTTCATATGCGTGCGCCCGCCCACCGGTCAAACGCTGGCAATCGTCACACACAGCAATGCGCGCGTCCGACCGGGTGCCAGGGCGACCGAGGCCTGCTCGCTCAAATCCACTCAGGCCGCAGGGGCGATCCGGTGCTCGACGGCCGCAAGTGCCGCTTCCGCCTTGGTGCCATCCGGGCCGCCGGCCTGGGCGAGGTCGGGGCGGCCGCCGCCGCCCTTGCCGCCGAGCGCCTCGGCGCCGACGCGCACGAGGTCGACCGCGCTGAAGCGGCCGGTGAGGTCGGCCGTCACGCCCACCACGATTCCGGCCTTGCCCTCGTCGCTGACGCCGACCACGACGGCGATGCCGGAGCCGACCTGCGCCTTGGCCTCGTCGACGATGCCACGCAGGTCCTTGGGATCGACGCCACGCAGGACGCGGGCAAAGAGCTTGACGTCACCGACCGATCTGATGGCCGCTTCACCCGTCGCCGAGGCCGGCCCGGTCGCCCCGCCGCCGCCGAGCGCGATCTGGCGCTTGGCGTCGGACAACTGGCGCTCGAGGCGCTTGCGCTCGTCGAGGAGGGCAGCGATCCGCTCGACGACCTCCTCCGGTCGGGCGCGCAGGATGTCAGCCGCGGCGCGCACGCGGCCGTCCTGGGTCGCCAGGTAATCGCGCGCGGCCGTCCCGGTCAGCGCCTCGATGCGCCGGACGCCGGCCGCGACCGCACTCTCGGCGAGGACGCGCAGCAGGCCGATGTCACCCGTCCGGCGCACGTGCGTTCCGCCGCAAAGCTCGACGGAATAGGCGCGGCCCGCCTTGGCCCCCTCCTCTGCGTGCCCCATGGAGACGACACGCACCTCGTCGCCGTATTTCTCGCCAAAGAGGGCCATCGCGCCGGTCGCCATGGCGCTCTCGATGTCCATGAGCCGGGTCTCGACCTCGGAATTCTGCAGGATCATGGCGTTGGCGAGCCGCTCGATGTTGGCCAGTTCCTCGGCGCTGATCGGCTTGGGGTGGGAAAAATCGAAGCGCAGGCGGTCGGGAGCGACGAGCGAGCCCTTCTGGGCAACGTGCTCGCCGAGCACCTGGCGGAGCGCCTCGTGCAGCAGATGCGTGCCAGAGTGGTTGGCGCGCGTCGCCGAGCGGCGGGCGTGGTCGACCTCCAGCTCAACGGCCTCGCCCGGCCGGAACGGCCCCTTTTCGACGGTGCCGAAGTGGACGAAGAGGTCGCCCGCCTTCTTCTGGGTGTCGGTGACGTGGAAAACGGCGCCAGTGGCAGTGCGGATGACGCCCCGGTCGCCGACCTGGCCACCCGACTCGCCATAGAACGGCGTCTGGTTGACGACGATGGCCGCCTCGTCGCCCTTCTTGAGCTGCTTCAACTCCTTGCCGTCGCGCACGATCGCCCGAATCTGGCCCTCCGCGCGCTCGGTGTCGTAGCCGAGGAACTCGGTCGCCCCGAGCCGCTCGCGCAACTCCAGCCAATGGCCCTCGGTGGCCGCCTCGCCCGAGCCCGCCCAGCTCTTACGCGCCTCGGCCTTCTGGCGCGCCATGGCGGCGGAAAACCCGTCGGTATCGACCTCGATGCCCCGGCGGCGCAATGCGTCCTGCGTCAGGTCGAGAGGAAAGCCGTAGGTGTCGTAGAGTTTGAAGGCGACCTCGCCGGAGAGCGTATCACCCACCCCGAGCTCATCCGACTCGGCCTCCAGGAGCGAAAGGCCCTTTTCCAGCGTGCGCTTGAAGCGGTTCTCCTCGAGCTTCAGCGTCTCGGTGACCAGGCTGCGGGCGCGGACCAGCTCGGGATAGGCCTCGCCCATTTCGGCAACCAGCGAGCCGACGAGCCGGTACATCAACGGCTCCTTGCAGCCGAGCTGGTGGGCGTAGCGCATGGCGCGGCGCATGATCCGCCGCAGCACGTAGCCGCGCCCCTCGTTGGACGGCAGCACACCGTCGGCAATGAGGAAGCTCGTGGCCCTGAGGTGGTCGGCGATGACCTTGTAGGGCGCCTTCTCCGCAGTCTGCCCTTTGGTAACCGCACCGATCTTCTCGGATTCTTCCTTGATCTTGGCAATGAGCGCGCGAAAGAGGTCGATGTCGTAGTTGTCGTGAACGCCCTGCAAGACGGCGGCGATCCGCTCGATGCCCATGCCCGTGTCGATGGAGGGCTTGGGCAAGGGTACGCGCCCGCCATCGTCGAGGGTGCCGCCGGCGACGCGCTGCTCGTACTGCATGAAGACGAGGTTCCAGATCTCGACGTAACGCTCGCCGAAGAGGTCGCGTCCCTCGGCATCGAGCGCCCATTTCCCTTCGCCGACGCCGTGGTCGAAGAAGATCTCCGAGCAGGGCCCGCATGGTCCGGTGTCGCCCATCGCCCAGAAGTTGTCCGACGTCGGGACCCGCAGGATGCGCGCTTCGGGCAGGCCCGCGATCTTGCGCCAGAGATCGAACGCCTCGTCGTCGGTGTGATAAACGGTCACGCCGAGCCGGTCGGCCGGCAGCCCGTAGACCTTCGTGATCAGCTCCCAGGCGCGCTCGATCGCCTCGGCCTTGAAATAGTCTCCGAACGAGAAGTTGCCGAGCATCTCGAAGAAGGTGTGATGGCGCGCGGTGTAGCCGACGTTGTCGAGGTCGTTGTGCTTGCCACCGGCGCGCACGCACTTCTGGGCCGTCGTGGCACGCACGTAGTCGCGCTTCTCGGCTCCCGTGAAGACGTTCTTGAACTGGACCATGCCCGAGTTCGCGAACATCAGCGTCGGGTCGTTGCGCGGCACCAAGGGGCTCGAGGCGACCACGGCATGACCGTGCCGCGCGAAGTAGTCGAGGAACGTCCGCCTGATCTCATTGACGCCGCTCATTCGTCGCCTGTCCTTGGTATTGGGCAGCCGGGCACGGAGCGCCGGCGCGCGCGAAACATCGTTGTCGCGATCTCTAATTGCGACGCCGTGGACTGTCCACCGCCACACCCGGCGCGGTTTGCGCCGGGAGGTTCCAAAAACGCAGAAGGGCGCCGCCAGGGCGCCCTTTGCAGTTTCGTTGGGCTTGCGAGGTCGGCTAGCCGACTGCGAGCTTGGGCTCGACCAGCGGTGCGACCTCCTCGTCGGCCCGTCCCGAGTTGAGGCGGATGCCGATGTAGCGGATGCGACCGGCGATCTTGGCCTTGTGGACACCGAGTTCGCCGAATTGACGCCCGAAGGTCGGCAGCGCCAGCGGCTCCTTGCTCAGTTCCTCGCACCAGTCGCAGTAGTCCTCGTAGAGGGCCGTCGCGGTGAGGCTGCAGCCTTCGGCCTGACCGACACGCTCCTTGTAGAAGCGCTCGATGTCGTTCTCGGGCGCAAGCAGCTTCTGTGGGGCCACCTTGGTCTCGACAGCGAGCGGTGCAGCCGTGTTGGCGGCAGCCGTGGCGCGCTGGGCGATCTGCGGCACGGCGGCAACCTGAGGCAGCGCATCGAGGAGGCCGCTCGCGTTGTCGTTGGCGCCCTCCTTGGTGCGAGGCCGGGCGACGACGACGGCGGGACGCTGGTCGTAGATGCGCCACTGGCCGAGAGCCACGTAGAAGCCGAGCGAGGAGCCCAACTCGACGAGGATCGCCACCAGGATGACCAGACCGATCTGAACCGCCTCGATGGTGTGACCCGAGAGGAAGGAGAGGGTCTCGGCCTGCGGGTCGGCCTTCGTCTCGGCGAAGTCGGCCGGGGCGGCGGCAAGCTGCGACTTGAGCGCGGCGATCTGCGTCTCGATCTGGCTGGCCTCGACGGCCGCGACATGCTCGGCACCGAGCTTGTAGTAGCTCTGGCAGAACTCGATGCTCTTGGAGGCCGTGGCGTTCGTGCAACCACCCGTCGCGGACCAGCGCCGGTTCTGCTTGATGCCTTCGATATCGGCCGCAACGGCAGCCGCCGGGCGATGCTCGGGAATCCAGTTCAGCCGCTCACGCAGGCGGTCGAGCTCCACGCGCACGTCCTTGTAGGACTGCACCTGCGCCGCGCGCGCGCCGGTCGTGTCGGAGCGGTTGAGCGAAGCAAATCCGAGCGCGGAGGTCAGCGAGAACGCCAGGGTTACGACCCAAAGTGTTCCCGAAGCGAGCGCGACGGACCATTTCCGATCCTTGATAGCGGCGAACAGGAAGAACGGAAGAAGCGCCTTCAAGCAGTCAGACGCCGCGCTCGCCAATCCGAGCACGGTGGAATCGAACTCCGTCTTGCCGAGCTGGTAGCCGAACTGCCAGTTCATGGCGGCCGAAACCAGAAGCAGAACGGCAGCAGCCGCAACCCCCAGCAAACCTAGAGCATGTTTCATATTGCCCCCTCCAATCATCAGCCCACCACGGTTCCGCGAGCTGCGGAGGGCATGTGGTGGACCCAACATCACAAGCGGGACGAGCTCGTTCGCACCGGCACCTGATGGAAAAGGGAACACGCGTTGCGGGTCGCACCGGCTGCGGTGCAACTCAGCGTGACGCACGGTCGATTTTCCACCCCCAAGGGCCTCAAGCCCGCCACGCCGTGTCCGCGCTGATTGTTCTCAGTTGTGCGCACACTGTGGACGAGATTGTGCGAGCGTACGCGGCACGATTGCCCCCCTCGATGCCGGCAACCGTAGGCGATTCGAGACGAGAAATGAATCGTTAACGGATTCAGACCCGTAGCCGGGGCCGGCCGAGGTCGACCGAGTTGTATGGCAGCCCGATGGCAGCAATCCTGGCCGGTGGACAACCTGGGGACAAAGAACGCACAACCCAAAGCGTGCACCCTGAACCCCGCCCCACTAGATGTTGATGTTCTTGAAAAGTTTTCCTGCCGGCATTGAAGCGCCTTCCAGGACCCTCGCAGCGGGCCTCGCGGGCTCCCATTCGTCTGCGGACGGGTCCGGACGGTGGCGTTGGCCGCCTGCCGTGAACGGTAGCGCGCCGCCTGAAAAAGTGTTACTGCTTTCCTAATGACTTCAGTGAGTTGCCATTAACCATTCAAAGCGTGTACGGCACGCGACACGGCAATTGGCGAAGGCTGTGAATTGCCGGTTCTGGGCGTGCTGGCGCCGGTCGGCCGGTAATTGGGCCCGTGTCGTGCATGGAAGTGCGGCAAGTTGGCAACGCTCTGTGTCATTCTGGGATGAATTCGTCATGTTGCGCGCGGTGATCGCCACTCTCGTTCTCGCCTCACTCTCGGCGGCAGCCATCTCGCGAGGGGCCGATCACGAGGCCGAGCGGCTCAATGCCCTCACCGCGATCGCCATCGCAGGCAGTCCGGAGGTCGTTTCGATCGCTGGTGGCACGCACGGGGGCGAGCGCCTTCTGGCGGGTGCCGCCGAAAATGTCGGCGGCACCTGGGCGGCGGCTGCGACAGCGCACCAGCAGGTCATCGCGCTCGAAGCGGGGCGCCAGATCCTGAGAACGGCGGCGCTCGATAGCGGTCTCGCTCAGGCGCCTCGGTCGGGCATGCCGGCCGCCGCGCAGGACGCCACCCATGCCCCTCTCGCCGATGGTGACGAAGGCCCTGCTCGGGCCCTTCCAGCCGACTGGGCCAGTGATCTCGCGGCGCTCGGCGGGGATACGAAGACCTTGGTGCGGGGGCTCCAGACCCATCTTGCCGCGCTCGGGTGCTATCGGGCGCGGGTCGACGGCGATTGGGGGCCAGCCTCCCGCGCCGCGTTCCGGCGCGCGTTCGGGGCAGTCGCAACGCCGAACCGATCGGGCGAGATCACGACCGACCTGGTGCTCCTGCTGGGCACCGAGCGGGCGAGCGCGTGTGCCAACATTCCTGGTGCCAATCCGCAGATCGGCGGGACCATCGTCGCCGCCAACGGTGCGGCCGGTGACGCCCAGCCGGCGGCGCGCTCGACAAGGCGCACGCGCGTCGTCCGGCTCAGTGCACGGCGCACCAGCAACGTTCAAATCGTTCGGGTAACGCGGGCGACGCGATATGGCTTAGGAGCCGGCAACCTACGCCCGGCGGCAAGAACGCGTGTCGCTCAGACCAGTTCGGCACCGCGGTCGGCGTCGAACTGGATGGCCCGCGCCTTCCGCGCCGCGAACTGAGGCCGCCTCCCCAACCCCGATCGGGGCCAGCGCTTCAGGTCGCACGCTTCGGCCGGCCGATCCCGCGATAAACGAGCCCCGCCGCCTCGGCGTCCTCGGGCTGGAAGATGTTGCGCATGTCCACCAGTTGGCGCCCGCGCATCCGTCGCTTCATCTCCGCGAGGCCGAGGGCGCGGAATTCGTTCCATTCCGTCAGCACGACGACGGCATCCGCCTCGTCGGCGACCTCCATGGCACTCGCGCACCATTCGACGCCTTCGATGAGTTGCTCGGCGTGGGCACGGCCTTGCGGGTCGTAGGCGCGAACGAGGGCGCCAGCGTCGACCAGGCTCGGCAGGACGACGAGGCTCGGCGCCTCGCGCATGTCGTCGGTATTGGGCTTGAACGTGACCCCGAGCACTCCGATGCGCTTGCCGCGCACCGAGCCGCCGAGGGCGCGGGTGATGCGCGCGACCATGGCGATCTTGCGCTCGTCGTTGACGAGTTGGACCTGCTCGACGAGCGAGAGGCGCGAACGGTGCTCGCGGGCGATGCGGATGAGGGCGGAGACGTCCTTGGGAAAACACGAGCCGCCGTAGCCGGGGCCGGGATGCAGGAACTTGTTGCCGATCCGCCCGTCGGCGCCAATGGCCTGGGCGACTTGCTGCACATCCGCCCCCACCTCCTCGCAAAGGTCCGCGATCTCGTTGATGAAGCTGATCTTCATGGCGAGGAAGGCATTGGCGGCATATTTCGCGAGTTCAGCGGACTCGCGATCGACGAAAATGACAGGGGCACTGCGCAGGGCGAGCGGCTTGTAGACCCGACGCATGACCGCGCGGGCACGCTCGTCGTCGGCGCCCACCAGCACCCGGTCGGGATGTGTGAAGTCCTGGATCGCCGAGCCTTCACGCAGGAATTCGGGATTGGAGCAGACCGAGAAATCGGCGTCGGGACGCAAGGCCCGAAGCCGCAGCTCGATTTCGCGGCTCGTCCCGACGGGCACCGTCGACTTGGTGGTGATCACCTTGTAGCCGGCGAGATGGGGGGCCAACTCCTCGATGGCGGCAAAGACGTAGCTGAGGTCGGCATGCCCGTCACCGCGGCGCATCGGCGTGCCCACCGCGACGAAGACGAGTTCGGCGTCCGCGACACCGGCGGCCATTTCGGCGGTGAACGACAGGCGCCCCGCCGCCGTGTTCCGGGCCAGCAAGGCGTCGAGCCCCGGCTCGTAGATCGGCACCTCACCACGCAGCAGCATGGCAAGGCGCGCCGGGTCCTTTTCGACGCAAACGACGTTCCAGCCGAACTCGGAGAAACACGCCGCCGAGACGAGGCCGACATAGCCGGCGCCGATCATGCAGATCTTCATGCGCTCCTCCGCCGTACCGCGAGGAAAGGGCCTTGCGCCTCGCGCTCGCGAATAGGCCAAGCGGAGAGCGATTCCGCAAGTCGCGGGCGTGGCAATGCGGACGCGGCCGCCCCACCTGTTGCAGCAAGAGCCCGCCGGCGACATGAACGCGCTGGCCAGCTCGCGCGCAAAACCGCTAGTAGTGGAGCGCGCCTCACTGCTCGTTCCACTCCGCAACGGAACTGCCGATCATGCCCGAAGCCGTCAAGCTCACGCTGCTTGCCATCGCGTATCTGTCGTTCAAGCATGCGATCGCCGACTTCGTTCTGCAGATCGGCTACATGCACCGCAACAAGGGGCGATACGGTCACCCCGGCGGCATCCTGCACGCGTTCGTGCATGCCCTGCTCACCGCTCCCGTCTTCCTCATCGTACCGGCGAGCCAAGAGCTGATGGGGGCGATCCTGGCCGGCGAGTTCGTGCTCCACTACCACCTCGATTGGATGAAGGAGCAGATCACGAAGGGGGCCGGATGGACCCCGGTCGACGCGCCCTTCTGGTATGCGATCGGCGTCGACCAGTTCCTCCACATGCTGACCTACATCGCCATCACCGGACTGCTGATCGCCCCGCCACTCTGATCGCCGAGGCCGACCGGCCGACCGGCCGTGTTGCGTCAAAGGAGCGCGGCGACCTCGCGATTGGCCGTGTCGAGGCGGTCCGCGAGAACGCGAACGATGAACTCGAGAAACGCGATCGCCAGTGCGGGCGACGTCTGGCGCATCGCCTCGAACCGCTCGCGGGCGAGCGTGTAGACCAGCGTCTCCTCTTCCGCGACGACCGTGGCCGCACGCGGGCTGGAGCGAAAGAAGCCCATTTCGCCAACCACCGTCCAACCGGACATCCGCTTCAGCCTGACGAGACGGCCGTCCGAGTCGCGAATCACGATCGCCACGCGACCCGAGACGACGAAGTCGATGCTCTCGGCCGGGTCGCCCTCTTCATAGAGGACCGTTCCGGCCGCGATTTCCCGGCGCTCGAGGTGCTCGACGAGGCCGCTGTCCGGGCCGGCTCCGAGTTGCAAGGCCAGCCAGTCGAGGAAGGCACCCGGCGCGTGCGGCGCGATCGATAGCGACTTCAACAGTTCGTCCTCGCACCACTCGATCGCCTCGTTGCGGCTCTGCATGGCGCGGTGGCGTTCGCCCGCGGCAAAGAAGCCGGCGCGCTTCATGGTCGCCTCGACGGCCGCGCTCATGCCGGCAAAGACCAATGTCACCCGGGCCTTGTCGGCATGGTTGCGCAGCTTCTTGAGTGACAGCAGCGCCGAGCTGTCGAAGCCGGCCACGCCCCGGCAGTCGAGCACCACGAAACGCAGGTTCGGCTCGCGCTGGTTGTCGATCATCTTGCGAATGGCCTCGAAGACGCGGTTCGAGGAACCAAAGAAGATGAAACCGTCCAGCCAGAAGACGTGGATCGCACGCCCGTGATTGTGCAGCGCCTGTGCTTCGGCCTCGGAACGCTCGACGTTCGAGGAGAGTTCGGCGCGGGTCAGGTGACGGCGCACGACCCCGATGCGGCTGTAGCTGACCGCAAAGAGCAGCGTCGCCCCGACCAGGCCGGCCACCACGCCGACCAGATAGCCGAACCAGACGATGACCGACATGATCAGGAGCGTCAGAACGAAATCCGTCCAGGTGCGCTCGCCCGGAGCCGCGCGGAAGGCCTGAGCCAGGATGACCAGGCCGAGATAAACGAGGAGCCCGGCAAGCACAGGGGTCGGCACGATGCTGGCGACGTCGAGGCCGGAGACGACGTCGAGCAGCAGTGTCACAGCCGCCACCAGCCCCGAGAGGCGGGTGCGCCCCCCCGCCTCCTCGATGAGAACGCTCGCCTGCAGCGAGAGATTGCCCGCTACGCCACCGAACAGTGCCGCGACCCCGTTGGCGAGGCCGTTGCTGCGGTATTCCCGATCGAGATCCGCGCTTTGGGCACGCGCCACCTCGAGGCTCGTCACATCGAGCAGCAGCGCCACGGCCGTCACCCCGGCAACCGCCATGATCTCGACCCCGGCGCCGGCGAGGACCAGCCAATCGATTTCACCGCCGGCCACGGCGAGTATGGGCCACCATCCCGAGCCACCCGTTCCCGAGGAGAGGAACCAGGCGTCGCGATCGATGCCGGGCAGCAACGCCAGGACGACATGCAAGAGCGCCGTCAGGGCAAAGAAGACCGCGGGGAGTACGAACTGACTGTCGAAACGCAAGCGCGCGGCAACGAGCAAGCCCGCCACGAGAAGCGAGACGAGCAACTGCAGGCCACCCGAGGTCAGGGGCGGCAGTCCGGACTCGAGCTCGCGCCCCGTCGCCACCTCGATCGCACCGACCACCATGAGGAGACCCGAGGCGGCGAGAAAGCCGCCGATCACCGGGTAGGGAACGAAACGAAGGGTCTGTCCGAGGCGCAGGCCGCCAATGAGATAAAACACCGCGCCTGAGATGAGCGTGCTGAGCGTGATCGCCATCATCACGTTGGCGATGACCGAGGGCTGCCCGAGGCCAGCGGCAAAAAGCGGCGCGGCCACGGTGGCCGCGAGCACGCTCATGACGGCAACGGCGGGCGTATCCGGGCCGGCGTCGGCCGGCGGCAGACTGGTCGTGAGCGCAACGATGGCGCCGACGATGGCGGAGCCGACCAGGAGCGCAGTCAAGCCCATGCCAAGGCCGGAGATCAGTGGTCCTTGGAAAATCAAAGCGCTGAAGGAAATGCAATAGGCCACCGTGACCAGCGCGGAGATCATGCCGGCAATGCCATCGCGCAGCCCGAGGTCCGGCGGCAACGCGGCGAGCCGCTCGCTGAGGTGGAGGCGTTGAGGCACCTGATCGCCCTGTGTGGTGAGCGCAAGACCGGGACGCGGACCGGAACCGGCAGGTCGTGCACCGGGACGCGCCTTCCTGCCACGCCCCCCGGCGCCTGCCAAGGTGGCAGCGCTTGGCTCGCAAGGGGTGCGCCGGCTGGCTCAGGCCAGGCCGTTGCGGCGACGCAACTGCCTCCATGCCGCATTGTGGTCGAGTTCGCCGTCGCCCTCGGCGACGAGATCGCGATAGAGGGAAAGCGCCTCGCCCGCCATCGGCAGCCGTAGGGAAAGCCGGTCGGCGAGCGCGCGAACGGTCTCGAGGTCCTTCAGCTGGATCCGCGAAGGGCCACCGGCGCGAAAATCGCCAGAGACCATGCGTCGACCATGGTTCTGGAGAATGGGGGAATCGGCAAAGCCTCCCGCCAACGCATCGACGAGCGCATCCGGCCGTCCGCCGCCCTTCTCGACGAGGAGGAGCGCCTCGGCGACCGTCGCGATGGTGGCGCCGACGATGAGCTGGTTGGCGAGCTTTGCCAGGGAGCCCGCGCCTGCCGGCCCCATGTGGGTCGGGCGGCCGAGCACCTCGAGCACAGGACGGGCGGCAGCGAAACCCTCCGCGCTCCCGCCCGCCATGATGACGAGGCGTCCGTCCCGAGCGCCGGGTTCACCACCCGAGACCGGGGCGTCGAGATAGGCCATGGCCTTCTGCGCACAGAGCCTCGCCTGACGCTCGGCGGTCTCGACGGGGATCGAACTCATGACCACAACCAGAGCTGGTGGGCGAGCGGCGGAAAAGACCGTGCCTGGACCGGCAGCAGCCGCACCGCCGGTGCCGAGAACCTCGTCGCTCGCCGGCCCGTCGCTCACCATGACGATCACGAGGTCGGCGCCATCGGCGGCGGCGGCCGGGGTTGCGGCGGGCGCGACAGCGTGCGCAGCGAGCGGCGCGAGCTTGTCGGGGGTCCGGTTCCAGGCACGCACGCGATGGCCGGCCGTCGCCAGCCGCCGGGCGATGTGCCCGCCCATGATCCCGGTGCCGATCAGACCAATTGTGCGCGTGGCAGCCATCGATGTCTCCTCCCGGTGCGCCTCGTGGTGGAGACGGGTGCGCCATCGCGGCACTTTCACCCGTTCCACGCTTGGCCTAGACCATACGCGCAAGCGAGGCCCGGCGGGAGCGGCCAGTCGGGTCCACGGCTCCGGAGTGCGCGTTGTGGCGAAATTCGACAAGCTGGCCTTCGTCGCCAGCCAGGCTCCCGATGCCGAGGAGAGCCGGCGACGCCTCGTTGCGCGCTACGGCGAGGTGCCCGCCCGCGAAGCCGATGTGATCGTCGCGCTCGGCGGCGACGGCCTCATGCTGCAGACGCTGCACGCCACCATGCAATCGGGGATCCCGATCTACGGTATGAACCGCGGCTCGGTCGGCTTCCTGATGAACGACTACGACGAGGAAAACCTGCGGGAGCGCCTCGAGCAGGCGGACAAGAGCATCATCCATCCGCTGCGCATGCGCGCGATCGATGGCGGCGGCACACACCATGAAGCACTCGCCATCAACGAGGTTTCACTGTTCCGCCAGACCTATCAGGCGGCAAAGCTGCGCATCTCCATCGACGGAAAGGTGCGGATGAGCGAACTCGTCTGCGACGGGGTGCTGGTTGCAACGCCCGCCGGCAGCACGGCCTACAATCTCTCGGCGCACGGCCCGATCCTGCCGATCACGGCACCGCTGCTCGCCCTCACCCCGATCAGCCCGTTTCGGCCGCGGCGCTGGCGCGGCGCGATCCTGGCGAACCGCGCACGCATCTCCATCGACGTCATAGAGGCCGAGAAGCGGCCGGTGAGCGCGGTGGCGGACCATTCCGAATTCCGCTCGATCGAGCGGGTGGAGGTCGCCGAGGACGGCTCGATCGAGTTGCCGATGCTCTTCGATACGGGGCACGCCCTCGAAGAGCGCATCCTGACCGAGCAATTCCAATACTGAGGCGGTCGTCGGCCGGTCTCGGCGTCTTCAATTCAGAGCGGCGCGAAGGTTGACGGCGGTCACGCTCGCCTCGCTGGCGAGACCGAGACCATTGCGCAGGAGCGAGCCGAGGGTATCGCCGGCCGGCCGCGTGGCGGGGTGGGCCGTACCGCGGCCGACGAGGGCAGCGGCGGAAGTGACCTTCGAAGTCCCTTCGGGGCTCGCTTCGGCGGGCTTGCGCAGCGGCGCTGGCGGCGTTGGCGCGCGGACGGCGAGGCGGCGGACATAGCGGTTCGCGTTGCCGGGCTTGGTGGACTCTGTGCCCGATGCCGGCAGGTGATTGAGGATGATCGTGCGCCAAGCACCGCCGGTCCCGCCCCGGGCGCCGGGCTTGCCGGTGCCATCGTAGCGATGCACGAGCAGATGATAGACCTCGGCAAGCGAGCGGGCACGACCCTCATCGTAGAAGATCGAGGGGTTGGCTTTGGCAGCCTGAGGAAAGGCCCGGTCGGCACGCTGGGCGGGGCGCGCGCTCTTCATCTGGACGAGGCGGATCGCATCGTGTGGCCCGAGGAAGTGGGCGACGTAGAGTTCGCCCGCCGTCGGCTTGCGGCCGATGCCGTCAGCGAGGGTTTCGGCGTTGCGCCGGGTGTAGGCGCCAGCGAGCAGGGCGGAAATCCGCGGGTCGTTGCGCAGGTCGAGGATGCGCTGGCGCTCGCGCGCCTCGGGTACGTAGTAGCGGCCGTTGCTGGTCTTGAAGATCCCGGCGGCGATGTCGCCGAGGCCGAGGCTCGGCCCATCCTCCTTGAGCGTCATCAACCAGGTCTCTTCGATGAACTGGAAGAGTCCCCGCGCGCTCGACGTCCTGGCGGCCGCCCGGGCCTCGAAATTGCTCTCGCGGGCCGCGGTCATCAGGAGATAATCATAGTCGGCGCCGGTCGCGCTCGCGGCTATCGAAAGCGCCATCGCGATCTGGTAGGGAACTTCGAGAACTGACGACACGACGACGAGGCCTCCTGAACCCACCGGCAACGAGCACGCGCGCAAGTCACCGAATTTCGGCGCTCTCGCTTGACCGTTACCCTAAGGGCACATCCTTACCAGCTGCTTAAACGGTGTCCGAATTCGGCACACCCGCTGGTCAGGACCGGGTGCGCCCGCCAACAGCGATGGAGCACACAGCATGAAGGGCCTACATTTCGAGGAGTTCGAGGTCGGGCAGATCATCGAGCATGGCATTCGGCGGACGGTCACGGAAATGGACAACACCCTCTTTTCCGCGCTGACCCACAATCCGCAGCCGCTGCACATCGATCGTCACTTCTGCGAGACGCAGACCGAGTTCGGCCAACCGCTGATGAACTCCTTCTTCACGCTCGGGCTGATGGTGGGCATTTCGGTCAACGACACGACCATGGGGACCACGATCGCCAATCTCGGCATGACGGACGTGAAGTTTCCGGCGCCACTCTTTCACGGCGATACGGTGCACGTGACGACCGAGGTGGCCGGCAAGCGCGAAAGCCGCTCGCGGCCCGACGCCGGCATCGTCGACTTGATCCACCGGGCCTACAAGCAGGACGGCACGCTGGTTGCCCAGTGCACGCGCCAGGCCTTCATGCGTCGCCGCCCGCCCGCCGCCTGAGGCGCAACAGCGGGTCGAGGTCAGCGTTCACAACAAGCGAGGATCGAGCGATGCGATCACTGCTCTTCGTGCCGGCAGACAGTGAGCGCAAGCTCGCCAAAGCGCTTTCGAGCGGGCCGGACGCGCTCATTCTGGACCTCGAGGATTCGGTCGCCACCGCGCGCAAGGCCGAGGCGCGAACGATTGCGGCCGAATGGCTCGCCGGTGCCGGGACAGGATGCGAGGGAACGTGCCTGCTCGTGCGCATCAACGCGCTCGACACGCCGTTCTGGCAAGGCGATCTCGACCGGTTCGTAAGGTTGGGCGCGGGCGGCGGTGGGCGAGGGGCCATCGAGGGGATCATGGTGCCAAAGGTGCGGGCGGCGGCGGACCTCGGCCTCCTGTCGGACACGCTCGCGACGCTCGAGCGCGAGCGGGGGCTCGAGATCGGGACCACCCGGCTCCTGGCGCTGGTCACCGAAACGCCCGGCGCGGTGCTCGCCATGCCGGGGTTCACGGACCTGCCAGACCGCGTCTCGGGTCTGACGTGGGGGGCGGAGGATCTGAGCGCGGCCGTCGGTGCGACGACGGCGCGCAAACCGGACGGCACCTGGACGTCGCCGTTCCAACTGGCCCGCGATCTGACGCTCTTTGCCGCGGCTGCTGCCGGGCGGCCTGCCTACGACACGGTCTTCACCCAATACCGCGACGAGGCCGGCCTTCAGCGCGAGGCCGAGGAGGCGGCGCGCGACGGCTTTTCCGGAAAGCTCGCCATCCATCCGGCGCAGGTGCCGATCATCAATGCCGCTTTCACGCCGTCGCGGGGCGTGATCGAGCAGTCGCGCCGTATCGTCGAGGCCTTTCAGGCGGTCGACAACCTCGGCGTCGCCAGCCTCGATGGTGAGATGATCGACGTGCCGCACCTCAGGCGGGCCGAGCGCATTCTGGAGCGCGCACGGCTCGCCGGTCTCGGCGACTGATACGACCGTCCTTTCAGGAGCCGTATTTCACGGAGCAACCGTACGGACGCGTGACAGCCGGGTCGGGTGCGGCGCCGGACGCCATCGAGCGCAGCGCGTCGCGCACGTAATTGCGCGCACCGGCAACGTCGGACGTGCGCGTCGTCGGCTTGTCGTCGATGGCGCCCATGTAGGTGAGCGTGCCATCGGGCGAGATGACGAACATCTGCGGCGTGGTGCGGGCATCGTAGAGGCGGCCGACCTTGCCCGTCGGATCGAGGAGGACGGCGGTCGGGGCGGCCTTGCGCGATGCGGTCAATTCGTCCGCCTCGAGGCCGGCGACGTAGCCCTGTGTGCCGGGTGCGGAGGAAATCACGGTGAGCCAGACGGAACCCTCGCCGACCGCATCACGCTGCAGGTCCTGCATGTTGCCGGAGTTGTAGTGCTTGCGGACGTAGGGGCAGTCGTGATTGCTCCACTCGAGGATGACATTGCGGCCACGGTAGTCCTCGAGACGCACGGCCTTGCCGGCGCTGTCGAGGAGTTCGAAGGCGGGCGCCGGGCGGCCAACTTCCGGTGCGGCCGTAGCCGAGGCGCTGGCGAGGACGAGAAAGCCAGCGGCGGACAGCGCAGCCCTGGTGAAGAACCTCACGGATTCCAGCATGGTGATCACTCCTGTTGCTCCGTCGACGGTCCCTTGCCGAGCCGGAGGCGACCGTCGGCGGCGGTCGAGGCCGCGATACGCTCGAGAAGCATCTGCTCGGTCAGGATTTGGGGGAGGACGTCCGGCACACCCGCCGAACCTCTTGGAAAGAAAAGATAGAGGGGCACGCCGGCCCGGCCGTGGCGCTGGAGAACCTCGGTTATGGCCCGATCCTGCCGCGTCCAGTCACCCTTGAGATAGACGACGCCGGCATCCGCGAAGGCACGCGCGACACGCTCCGAGGAGAGCGCGACGAGTTCGTTCACCTTGCAGGTGATGCACCAGGCGGCGGTGAAGTTCACGAAAACGGGGCGGCCTTCGGCAAGGAGGGCTTCGAGGCGGGCGCTCGAATAGGGCTCGGCGAGGGGGCCGGACGTGCTCGCGCCGCCCGGGCGCCCGGCAACGACCGCGCCAGGGCCGCCGGCAAGCTCGCCGCCACTGCCCTCGACCAGCGTGGCGCCCGCGAAAAGGCTCGCCGCGATCAGCACAACGGGGGCCGTGCGCCAGACACGGGCGGCCTCGCCGAGCCGGCCGTGGAGCCAAGCCGCAAGAGCGACGGTGACGAGCACGACGGCGGCCGCGATGACCCCCTCGCTACCCGCCTGGATGCTGAGGACCCAGACCAGCCAGCCGACGGAGGCATAAAGCGGGAAAGCGAGTGCCTGCTTCAACGTTTCCATCCAGGCCCCAGGACGCGGCAGCAACCGCGCGAGGCGGGACGAAAACCCGAGCGCCACGATGGGCAGGGCGAACCCGACGCCGAGCGCAAGGAGAATGACGAGCGCCTCGATCGCCGGGCGGGTCAGCGCATAGCCGAGCGCGGCGCCCATGAAGGGTGCGGTGCAGGGCGTCGAGGCCACGCTCGCCAGGACACCGGTGAAAAAGGACCCGGACAGCCCGGGGCGCGCGGCAAGGCCGGAGCCGAGACCGACGAGCGAGCCGCCCACCGTGAAAACGCCCGAGAGGCTGAGGCCGAGCGCCATGAAAAGTGCCGCCATGGCGAGGACGAAAAACGGGGACTGGAACTGGAAGCCCCAGCCGAGCGCGAGGCCGGCCGCCCGCAGCACGAGGAGGAGAACTCCGAGAGCGGCGAATGTCGCCAGTACACCAGCGCCATAGGCGAGTGCCTGGCGACGGCGCTCGCCGGTGCCGTGGCCGGCCTTGCCCGCGAGCGAGAGGGCCTTGAGCGAGAGGACGGGAAAGACGCAGGGCATCAGGTTCAGCAGCACCCCGCCGAGCACCGCCAGAAGCACCGCTTCGACCATGGCGATGAAGCCGCCGGCGGCATAGCCCGAGCCGGCGGCCGGGCCCCGGGCCGGTCCGAGTGCCAGAGGCGCGGCATTCGCCGAGGCCGAGAGCGTGAAGCCGTGCCGCGCCGTCGTTTCCCCGGCGCCGGCGGACGCCGGGCCGGCGAGACGCTCGGTGACGACGAGGAGCCCTGCGAGGCCGTCGAGCGCCTCACCCTTCAGATCGCCCCGCGCCAGGGTCAACCTGAAGCCACCCTCGTGCCAAGCGAGGCGCTGGCTGGCCGGGTGGGAGATCAGACCCCAGCGATCAGGAAAGAAATAGAGGTCGGTGATCCGGCCAGGGTCCAATTCGGTGGCGGCGACGGAGAGCGCGACGGTCTCGGGGCCGACCTCGATCGCGGTCGCCCAGGGCAACGGCGTCGGCAGTTGCCGGCGGGCAGTGTCGAGAATGCGCGAAGCCTCGGCGACCGGGACGCCGCCCTCGACGACGTGGCCACCGCCCGCGCGCGAGCGGAACTCGAGGGCCGCCTCGCCGGCCTCCGGAATGCAGATCTCCTCGCAGACCAGGTATTCGGCCTGGACGGAAACCGTGAAGCGATCAGGCAGCGCCCCGGCCGCCGGCGTCACCTCGACCAGGAGAACGGCCTCGTCCTTGTAGCCGAAATTCACCAACGGACCGACAGGTACGGCATGAGGCAGCGGCCAGTGGATGTCGCTCGCCGAAAAGCCTTCGGGCAAGCTCCACTCGAGCCGCGTCGGCTCGCCGCTGTCGCCGGGATTGCTCCAATAGGTGTGCCAGCCGGGATCGATGCGCTGGCGCACGGCGAGCCAGAACGGGCGGCCCGGCGCCACCTCGGTGCCGTCGGCGACGAGATCGATGGCGACGCGGCGCGGCGGGGCATCAGCGTCGGCCGCCGCGCCAGCTCCAGAGGCGCCCAGCGCGAGCAGTGACAGCAAACCGAGCAGCGCCAGGGCCCCGGCAACGAGCGCGCGCGCACCAGTGATCCAGCTCTCGGCCCGATGGCTCGCCCGTCCGGTCTCTCGCGCCAGTCGACTTGACATGAACCCTCTCGCTCGCTCCGCCGCGATCGATGACGACGCCAATCGGCGACCTGCCGGAGCCCGCTTTACATAGCCGACCGAGGCCGCGATCGGCAGGGGCCCTCACGACGTCTTGATGGCGATGGCATGCGCCGTCGGCGGGTCAGGAGCCCGGGCGCACCATGCTGAAGACCTCATCGACCACGGTGTAGTCGTGATAGCCGAGCCGGGCGATCGGGCGAGCGCGCTCGATCACGACCCTGCCGGCCTCCAACAGACCGTCGTCGATGTGGATGCCGACGACCTTGCCGATCACCATGGCATAGGGCATCGCGGACCCTTCGGCGGGGAGTTCCACCGTGCGCTCATAGACACATTCGAGGGCGACGGGGCTCTCGGCGACGCGCGGCGGGCGAACGAGGCGCGAGGGGGCGGGCGTCAGGCCGGCCAGCTCGAACTCGTCGACCTCGGGCGGCACGCTCGCCGACGAAACGTTCATGGCCTCGCGCAATGCCCACGTCGCGAGCGAACAGACGAATTCGCCGGTCTCCTCGCAGTTGCGCTGGCTGTCCTTGCGGCCGGCCGAGGCGAACATGACGTAGTGCGGCCGATCGCCGACCGCATTGAAGAAGCTGTAGGGTGCGAGATTGCGGGTGCCATCGGTTGCGAGGCTCGAAATCCAGCCGATGGGACGTGGCACCACCAACGCCTTGAAGGGGTCGTGCGCCAGCCCATGGTCGTTGCGGATCGCGTCGTAGAACATCCAAAGCCCCCTCGTCGGCTCGCGCTCGCAGCGCCTTTCAATCACCCACGGCCACCTGCGGCGCACGCCAGAGCGTGACCTTTCGCTCGAGATCGGGGCGCGGCCGGTCGATCGGCCGCTCCGATGGGGTGCCGACATAGATGAACCCGGCGACGCGCTCGTGCGATGCAAGACCAAGCAATATCCCGGCTGCCTCGCTGTAGCTCAACCATTCCGTCACCCACTGCGCGCCGAAGCCGAGCGCGGTCGCCGCGAGCAGGATGTTCTGGCAGACCGCGCCCGCCGAAAGGGTCTGCTCCCAGAGCGGGACCGGGGCATCCTGCACCGGTGAGGAAACCACGCAGATGACCGTCGGCGCCCGCAAGAGGCGGCCAGCGTCCTCTTCCAGCGATTTCGCCTCGCGACCACGCGATTCCTCGAGAGCCGCGATGCCGGCCAGCAACTCGCCGAACTGGCGACGCGCCTCGCCCTCGAAAACGATGAAGCGCCACGGCTCGAGCTTCTTGTGGTCCGGCACTCGCGCCGCCGCGGTCAGGATGATTTCGAGCGCCTCGTCGCCGGGTCCCGGCTCGCCCAGCCATTTGGTCGAGACCGAGCGGCGCGTCAGCAAGAGCTCGATGGCGTCTTGGTTCATGTCGAACTCCAGGGAAAGCGGGGCTTGCCGGCTTCGCTTGTGGCGTTTGCGTGGATATATGATGGTGCACCGGAACTCGACCGGAAAGTGTCGAGCCAGCAATGCGGGAGCGGACGAAGGATGCGTGTTTCGCCGAACCTCGAGCCAGACCGCAGGGCACCCGCCCCTGCCCGCAACTGCCGTCGCGCTCGATCGCCACGGTTCGGCTGGCGCCGGGCGACTGGCCTGCTGCTCGCATGGGGCTTGGTGGCGGCCTCGTCGGTCGTGTCCGGAACCCCGGCCCAAGCTCAGCGGGACCAGAGCCGACCGGCGACCGTGATCGTTTTCGATGGCTCCGGCTCGATGTGGGGTGAGTTGGACGGCGTGAACAAAGTCGGGGCCGCGCGGGCCTCGATCATCGAGCGCCTTCCCGCCGCGGCCCGCCGGCTGGATCTCGGACTGGTTGCCTTTGGTCACCGGCGCAAGTCCGACTGCAGCGATGCCGAATTGCTGCGCCCGATCGCCCCGGGGGGCGCCGACGAACTCGGCCAGCTGCTGGCAGGCGTCAGCCCGCGCGGCAGAACGCCACTCGCGACAGCGCTCGATGTGGCCGGGCAGGCGCTCGAAGACCGAGGGGCGATCGGCGAGGAAACGGCCACAGCCGGTGGCGATGGCGACGACGCCCAGGGGCCACGCAGCGAGCTGATCCTGCTGGTTGTCGATGGCTTCGAGAATTGCAAGCGCGACCCCTGCGAAACGGCCAGCGAGCTGCTCGAGCAGCGCGCGGGGCTGCGCATAGAAGCGCTAGCGCTCAACCCCAAGGACGCCGAACTCGAAGGCCTCGCCTGTTTCGGACGTGGCGAGCGCAGCCGGCTGACGGTGGTGCGCTCGCGCGGCGATCTCGAGGAAGGGCTCGACCGGGTCCTGAAGTCACCGCAAGACGAGGTTCGCCCGGTCGCCGTTCCCGTCACACCGCCAGCACGGCCAACGGGTCCGCCCCGTCTCGTGCTGTCGGCCGTGCTTGCCCCCGACAACATGCCGATCGACGAGCCGGTGCAATGGCGTGTCGTGGCGCTCGACCAGGAAACCCGTGAGCGGATGGTGGAAGCGAGACGGCTCGGCCGGCAGGCGAACCAAGCCGCGCCGGCCGGCTCGCGGCGGAACGGAGCCGATCAGGGCCCCGACAGCGACGTGCTCTTCGCCGGCACGGCCATCAACCCGGTGCTCGATGCGCCCCCCGGGCGCTACCGTGTCGAGATCGGTCATGGCCTTGCGACCGCCGGCATCGAGGTGGAGGTCGCGGAACTCGGCGATACGCGTATCGAGGCGGCGATCGAGGCGGCAAAACTGGCGCTGGTTGCACACGCCAACCCGGGCAGCCCGCTGCTCGACGGTGTCTTCTTTACCCTCCACGGCGCGCCGGACAGCGAGACGAGCGAAATTTTCACCATGAGCCGCGAGGTTCAACCGCAATACGTCCTGCCACCGGGCTCCTATCAGGTGAGTGCCCAATACGGCCTCTCACGCACCGAGACCACGGTCAGTCTGTCGCCGGGCGACGATCGGCACGTCGAACTCTACCTCTATGTCGGGGCGCTCGCCGTCAGTGCGGACGACGGCAATGGCGGAACCCTTGGAAATGTCCTCTTCATCGTCGAGGAAGACGATCCGGGCGCGGCGAGCGGACGGCGCGAAGTGGCACGATCGGCGGCGCCGAGCCCGGTCTTCACCCTTCCCGCCAATGTCTATCACGTGACGGCGACGCGCGGCCTCGCGCAGGTGCGCCGGACCTTCACCGTCCAGCCGGGCCAAGTGACGCGGCGGCGCCTCGAACTGGCCGCGGCGACCATCGACGCTGCCGCCCGCCTCGGAAGTGAAGGCGCTCCCCTCGTCACGGGCGTGACATATCGGGTCTACCGCGAGGGTGAGGCCACCGATGGCGAAACGTTCACGCCCGTGCTGACCACGGCGCGACCGAAGGCGACCCTCGAGCTCACACCCGGACGCTACCGGATCGTCGGAACACTGACGCCGGGCAATGCGCTGGCGACGACGAGCGTCCGGCTCGGCCCGGGTGACCATGCCGACATCACGCTCGTCTATGAAGCCGGCGAGGTAGCCCTTGCGCTCAGCGACCCCAACGGCCTCAAGATCGTCCGGGACGTCTACTGGCGCGTCGTCGATGCGCAGGGCCGTCCCGTCTGGCAATCGGGTAGCCTCGAGCCACGGGCGTTCCTGGCGCCCGGCCGGTACACTGTCACGGCCGAGCACCGTGACCGGGCGGTGACCGCGGACATCACGGTGGCCGCCGGCGAAGCCAAGGAGATCGCCCTGACTTGGCGATGATCGCAACCGGACGGTCGGGCCTTACGGCAGCAAGTCCCGCAAACACGGGCAATGCACGCGAAGGAGGAATCTGGCAGGCTCTTGCGGACGTGATTTCGCCATCCCGGACTGGCATGCCGAGCCGGCACTGGCTGGCGAATCGCGACCCGAACCATCTCGGCTGCCAGCCATGGCGGAGGCGGTCGGGGGCGGGGCGGCACGAGGCTGCAGTCGCAGCGCAGTCGAGGCGGCCGACGAACGCCAGCCAATGGAACAACTTCAACCCGGCCGAAACTCCGTGACAGCGCACCCCTCAGACCAATCAGAGCATCGCGCCGGAGCCACCGGGACGGCACAACTGCGTCCATCGGCGAAGCTCGGCGCCGCCATCCTGGTTGGCCTGATCGCAGCCGTGGTCGCGCTCGGCACTGTCGCCGGCCCGCTCGCCGCGCAGGTTGCGACCGAGAGGGCCCGCGCGATCCTCGTCATCGAGTCCAGCGAGAGCATGGCGAACGATCTTTCGGGCGTGCGCGCCTTCGTTGCCATGGGCAACGCGCTGGCGGCGAATTTCGTGACGTTCGACGGCTCCATCGACATGGGGCTCGACGTGATGGGGCAGGACGCCTGCACCGAACCGCGCACGATGCGCCCGGTCGGGCCGCTCGAGGCGCTTGCATTCGCCAAGCCCGTCAGTGCGCTGCGGCCGGCGGGGCAGGCGGCGCTGACGCCGGCGCTGCTGGCGGCTGCAAGGCGGCTCGGGGGGGAAGCCGCCGGATCACGCAGTCTCATCGTGATCGGGACGGGGGCCGATTCGTGCTCGCCGACGCCCTGCGCCGTGTCCGATGAACTGGCGCGGGACCATCCTGGCCTCGAGGTTCATACGATCGCATTTCCGAGCGGAGGCGCGGACAATACCGCCCTCGCCTGCATTGCTCGGGCGACAGGTGGCCTCTATCGGGCAGCTGGCACGCAGAGCGAACTCGCCGCCGCGCTCAATGCGGTTTTCACGCGCGCGCTGGCGCGCCGAGACGACGAAAGCGCGGCCAGTGCCGCATGGGGCACGGCCGTCGTTGCGCCGCCCAAGAGCGCGGCGGCCAACTGGGACGTGCGCACCAATCAGACCGCAACCGAGCCGGTTCCGCAGGCCCCCGCCACGCCAGCGGCAGCGCCGGCCCGCACCCTGCAATTGCGCGCGATCCTCAACGAAGGCGGGCCGCAGATTCCTTCCGGCCTCGTCTGGCGGGTGTTTTCGGCTGGCAGCAATGCCAGTGCGCTCAATCTGGTGGCGACGGCCAAGGAAGCGACCCCACGGTTCGCTCTTCCGCCGGGCGACTACCTGGTGAATGCTTCCTATGGGCGGGCACACGTGACCAAGCCACTGAAGGTCGCGCTCGCGGACGGCAGCCCACTGGAACTCGAACTCGTACTCAATGCCGGTGGCTTGCGGGTCAACGCGGTCGCCACCGACGGAAAGCCGATCCGCGAACGGCGCATGACGTTCGATGTCTACCTCGACGAGCGCAACCAGTCGGGTGAACGGCCGCTGTTGCTCTCCGACGTCGCCGGTGGGCTGATCGTCAGGCTCAACTCCGGACTCTATCACGTGGTCAGCAGGCTCGGGGATGCCAACGCCACCGTCGCCGCCGACGTTTCGGTCGAGGCCGGTAAGCTGACGGAGGTCACGTTCTCACACAACGGCGGACGGATCACATTCAAGCTGGTGCAGACTCCGGGAGGCGAAGCGCTCGCCGATACCCGGTGGCGGATCGTCGATGCGGCCGGTGAACTCGTCAAGGAAACGGCCGGGGCACTACCCACGCACATCCTTGCGCCCGGGAGCTATACCGTGACCGCGATCCGTGGCGAGCAGAGTTATCAGCGCACCTTCACGGTCGCTGCCGATGCCGTCGGCGAGGTCGAGGTCGTCGCCAGCCAGTGAGCGCCGCAAGCCGGGCAGGAAACACGGCCACGCGCATCACGGCGCCGATCCGGAACCTAGAAATCGTCCAACACCCAGTCCGTCGGGCATTGTACGCGGCGCATGCGCGCATCGGCGATCCGCTCGGCGTCGGGTCGGCCGGCACCGGAAAACAGGCGGCGGGCGAGTTGCCAATGCTCGCATGCGCTGGTCAGATCACCATCGCGCTCGGCGAGATCGCCGAGATTGAGGCGGGCGAGGGCCTCGAGTTCGGGGTCACGGAGAGCGTGGCACACGACGAGGGCGCGCTGGAGGGCGTCTCGGGCCGGTACCAGTTGGCCACCCGCCAGATATTCCTCACCCTGCTCGATGAGGAGACGCGCGAGGGTCGGTGAGTCGCCGAGGCGCTCGGCCCGCTCGAGAGCGGTTTCGGCGTGCTGGGCCTTCGTGCGAGCAGGCAGGGGCTGCTCGTCGGGCTCCCCCGGCGATGGAACCTCGTCGGGCTTGCCTGGCGCCTCATCCCCGTCGCCCGGAATCTGGATCTCGTCGATCTGGCGCTCGCGCCGTGGCCCGGGCCTCGCGGCGACCGGTCTTGCGACCGCCGGCGCGCCATTGCCGACCTCGAAGCCCACGCCTCCGCCGTTCGCGACGGCGCCGTTACCGTCCAACGGCTCGCCGGGCACGACCGTCCCGTCCGGCTGCGACGCGGTGCGATCCGGCGTTTTCTCGTCCTCGGCTCGCGGCTCACGCACCCGGCGCGTGCGGCCCGCTGTCAGAACGACGACGAGCAGCACGACGACCAATGCGACGATGAGGATGGACATCGGGGGCACCTTGCGGTTCGCGAGCTTGCATTTGAGACCGGGGGGACGCGCGAAGCAAGGTGGCGGGGCGGGCGCCGGCAGGTCGCGCCGCCCCGGACATTGGATGATACAGACCAGCGACGATGAGGCCCCGTCGCGCCTCGGGGGCGACGGGGCCTCGTCGATCATGCCTTGCGATCAGGTCTGGCGATCAGGTCTGGCGATCGCTGTCACGTGCAGCGCGTGCGCACGCGCACCGTCAGCGCGTTGTTCAACTCGTTGGCCTCCTCGATCCGGTTGCGCGGATCGGCGATGACGCGCAGGCGCCGCGAGCCATCGTAGTCGACCTTGCTGCGCAGGGTCCCGATGTTGACCCGGATCGAGATGGATTCGCCCGGATCGAGCGCCTTGATGCGAACCTCGGCATCCTTGAAGCCGGCGTCCGCGAGGTCCTGGACGCGCAGGATCGGCGAAATCCAGAGGGCCTTGGAACGGGTATGGCCACGGTTCTTGATGACGACGTCACCCACGATGGCGGGCGAGAGGGCGTTGCAGCGATCGGTCGAATAGAGTTCGACCGACTGGATCACGAGATCGGGCCGCAGGTCGTGGCGGGGCCTGGCCTCGGCCGTGGCGACAGTGGCGAGGGCGCCACCAGCGGCAACGAATGCGGCGAGTGCAAGGGTGGTGATGGGCTTCGACATGTGCTGACCTCCTGTTGGATCGAGACGGGGAGGGGGGCCTTGCGGCTCGGCGCGCCACCTCGTCTCAACGTGAAGTCAGTTCTGCCGCCTGCGGGCTGAATGGTGGTTGAACGAACCTGGGCGGCAATGCGGCGGGCGGTCACGGGTGAGTGAGGCGGCGCAAGCGAAAGGTGCCCAGGAAACGGAGGGCAGGGCCGGCAATCGCGTTGTGCGAACGGCGACTCGCCGCCAGTCTGGGGGCTGATCGGTGGAGGCTGCCATGCTCGAAACGATTCCGCGCTCAAGCTTCAGGACGGTGCTCGCCGATCCGCCGTGGCAGTTCCAGAACCGAACCGGAAAGATAGCGCCCGAGCACCGTCGCTTGTCGCGCTACGGCACGATGAGTCTCGACGAAGTGCTGGCGATGCCGGTCGCCGACATAGCCGATACCCCGGCACATCTCTACCTCTGGGTTCCCAACGCCCTCCTGCCCGAGGGGTTGCGCGTCATGGCCGCGTGGGGCTTCGACTACAAGAGCAACATCGTCTGGCACAAGATCAGGAAGGACGGCGGTCCGGATGGGCGCGGTGTCGGCTTCTACTTTCGCAACACGACCGAACTGGTGCTGTTCGGCGTGCGCGGCAAGAACGCTCGCACTCGCCAAGCCGGACGACGGCAAGTCAACATCATCAAGACCCAGAAGCGGGAGCACTCTCGCAAGCCCGACGAACTCTACGACCTGATCGAGGCGTGCAGCCAAGGGCCATTCCTGGAGCTGTTTGCTCGCGGCCCGCGGGCGGGCTGGACCGTCTGGGGCGATCAGGCCGAGGACTATGCGCCGAGTTGGGCGACCTATGCGAACCACTCGGCCGCCGGTTCGGACCTCGGCGAGCGCACCGGATCGAATGTCGTCATCCCGAGCGCAGCACAGGGCGGGCGGGTGGTGCGCTCGCTGGAGGAATCCGAGATCATACGAAAGCGCACCGTCGCCAATTGCCTGGAGCCGGAGGAATTCATCGGCACGGCTCTCCGACAGGCCCCCGGAAACGCGGTCACGGCCATCGATGCCCTGGCGGCCTATCGAACGACATGCTCGGCCAGGGGGCTCAATCCGGTTCCGCAACTCGCGTTCTGGAGGTCGCTCAGCGCCAAGGCGCCCCTGCTCGGTGCCGTCAAGGTGACGCGTGACGGCCGGGTGACGTACGTCGGGGTGGGACTCGCTGCCTAGTTGGCACGCTTGGCGAGGGTGGTGTCACGCCGCGTCGCGGTCGTCACCACCGTCACTCTTGCCCTTGATGCGGCGCACGCCGCGCTGGATGCGGTCGGCGACTTCGTGGCGTTCCGGAATGGCGTCGACCGCTTTTTCCTTCAAGCGCTTGACCTTTTCGACCTGGTCCCTGGCCTTGCGCTTGATGTCCTCGCGGTCGGGGATCAACTCGCTCGCCTTGCGGCGGATACGGCGGATCGCCTTGATGGTCTTGAGGCGGCGGCCGCCGCGCTCCTCGACGACCTCGTTCGTCACCTCGAGTTCGCCGAGCGCGTGAACGCGATCGTAGAGCTCCTGCATCAGCTCCTTGCGGTCGTCCTTGTGGGTGAGTTCGTCGAAGGGGACCACGTCGCCAATGCGAACCTTGCACACCGAGCCGGCGAAGCGGCGGAATTCCGAAACGAGCAGGGAGAGCCGAAGTGTGAGGCTGAAGCGGCTGACGAGGTGGAAGATCCAGCTGTTCTGGCCCTCGAAGTAGACCGGCAGCACGGCGGCCTTGGCCGACATGATCATGCGCGCCGTGAACATCTTCCAGGGCAACTCCTCGGCCTTGCCCCAGGGGGTGTGCGCCGTCGCCACGCCACCGCCCGGGAAAACCACGATCGTCCAGCCCTTGGCGAGGAGGTCGAGCGCCTCCTTGCGGGTTTCGATGTTGAATTTCATCGCCTCCTTCGATTCCTCGAAGTCGACGGCGAGCGAATAGGGCAGGATCTCCGGCACCTTGGTGAGGTCGCGGTTGAGCAGGACCTTGTAGGGCCGGCCGAGCTGCTCGGCGATAGCGAGCGCGGCGATGCCGTCGCCGATGCCGAACGGGTGGTTGGCGACGATGACGAGGGGCACGTCGGGCGCGATGACCGGCGGCCAGTGACCGGACTTGATCGCCAGCTCGACGTTGATGAGCTTCAGAAGGTCGCCCATCACACGATCGGAGTGGCCGACGATTTCGGTGCGCCAGATCTGATAGAGCGGGAGGAATCGGTGCCGGCCGGACAGCGCCTCGATGGTCTCGACCATCTTGCGCTTCCACCAGGGGTCCTTCGGATTCGCGTAGCTCAGCTCACGGAACTTCGTCACCATCGCCCCACCTCTCAGCAGGCACGGCCACTCGCCGCTCGTAACACAGTGCCCTCAAGTTGCGGCCCGTCGTCGCCACCGCAGGCTGAAAGACGGCATCCGAGCACCGAATCCCCGAGAGAGCAAGCGTTCTGACGTGGTTGCATCGGCCGACCAGCCATGCCGTCCGGTTCAGAATGCCGGTACGGTCTGGCGTCGGCGCTGCGCAAGAATCACGATCAGGAGCAGCAGAAAGGCCGGAATGTAGAAGACCTGCCTCGGCATGCGCTCGGCCGGCGTTTCGATGCGCGTGATCTCGACCGGGTTGTCGCCGTAGAAGTCGAAGCCCTGGAGCGACTGGAAATAGCGCGAGCCGGGCAACGGCTCGTCGAGCAGCGCCTTGCCGGCTTCCTCGCGCACCAGGAGTCCGGCCTGGGCGAGCCGTTCGGAGCCCGACCCCGCCGCGCCGAGGGCGACGATGAAGGTCTTGGTAGTTTGTTCGTCGGGCCGGTCGAAGTCCGGGCCTTCGATCACGAGGCGCAGGCTTTCACCAGCGCCGGCCGCACCCGCCAGGCGAACGACCTCGGCACCCGGCCGGGCATCGAAGGGGGCGGCGATCTGGTCGAGCCAGAAGCCCGGGCGAAAGAGCGTGAAGGCGACCAACAGGAGTGCGAGCGTCTCCCAGAGGCGGCTGCGGGCGAAGAAGTAGCCCTGCGTCGCGGCCGCGAACACCATCATGGCAACGGTCGCAACCACGAAGACGACGAGGCCCTCCAAGAACGTGACATCGATCAGGAGGAGATCGGTGTTGAAGATGAAGAGGAAGGGCAGGAGAGCGGTGCGGATGTCGTAGGCAAAGCCCTGGAGGCCCGTGCGGATCGGGTCGCCCCCCGAGATGGCGGCGGCTGCGAATGCGGCAAGCCCGACAGGCGGCGTATCGTCGGCGAGAATGCCGAAATAGAAGACGAAGAGATGGACCGCGACGAGTGGTACGATGAGACCGGACTGGGCGCCGAGGGAGACGATCACCGGCGCCATCAGCGAGGAGACGACAATGTAGTTGGCCGTCGTCGGCAGACCCATGCCGAGCACGAGGCTCATGACGGCGACCAGCAGCAACATCGCCATGAGGCTGCCGCCGGAGAGGTATTCGACGAACTCGCCGATCACCTGATGGGCGCCGGTGAGCGAGACCGTGCCGATGATGACACCGGCAACGGCCGTCGCAACGCCGATGCCGATCATGTTGCGGGCCCCGGCCACCATGCCGGAAACGAAATCCGACCACCCCTGGCGGACCCCGATGGCAAGGCCGCCCTCGCCGCGCAGAATCCGCTTCAGGCTGTGCTGCGTCAACACGATGAAGATCATCGCCATCGCCGCCCAATACGCCGAGAGGGTCGGGGACAGCCGCTCGACCAGGACGCACCAGAGCAGGATGACGATCGGCAGCACGAAGTGAAAGCCGGTGACGGCGACCTCCCAAGGCCTCGGCAGGGCGAGCAGCGGGGCGTTGGGATCATCCATCTCGAGATCGGGATGGCGGGCGGCGAGCCAGAGACAGACGAGATAGGCAAGGAGGAAAAGAATGGCGACGGTGGCGAGCGTCAGGCCGGGCACCGCCGTCTTGATCCAACCGAGCCCGTAATAGACCACGACGGCGAGGACCATCATGGCGAGGAAGCCGAAGAGCACGCTCGAAAGACGCGCGGCGAGGGTGCCGAGCGGGGTCGGGCGCTCGAGGCCCTTGAGGCCCATCTTCAGCGCCTCGATGTGCACGATGTAGACGAGGGCGATGTAGGAGATCACCGCCGGCAGGAAGGCGTGCTTGATGAGTTCGGAATAGGCGACGCCCGTGAACTCGGAAATGAGGAACGCCGCCGCGCCCATGACGGGTGGCATGAGCTGGCCGTTGGTCGAGGAGGCAACCTCGACGGCACCGGCTTTTTCCGCCTTGAATCCGGTGCGCTTCATGAGGGGGATGGTGAAAGTCCCGGTGGTCACGACGTTGGCGATCGAGGAGCCGGAATACACACCCGAGAGTGCCGAGGCGACGACGGCGGCCTTGGCGGGACCGCCGCGCAAGTGGCCGAGAAGCGCGAACGCAAGCTTGATGAAGTAGTTGCCAGCGCCGGCCTTCTCGAGCAGCGCGCCAAAGAGCACGAAGAGGAAGATCATCGAGGCCGAGACGCCGAGCGCGACGCCGAAGACACCCTCGGTCTGCATCCAGAAATGCCACAACGCCTTGCCGAAGGACGCCCCTTTCCACTGGATCGCCTCCGGCAGGAACGACATGTGTCCGAAAAAGACATAGAGGACGAAAACTCCAGCGACGATGACGAGCGGGAGACCGAGGGACCGAAAGACCGCGATCGCGATCGAGATCATGCCGATCGTCGAGATCGCGAGGTCGGCCGTGGTCGGCAGGCCGGCACGGCGCCCGATCTCCTCGCGCAGCACGAAGAGATAAAGGCACGAGAGCGCCCCAGCCGCCGCGAGCAGCCAGTCGTACCAGGGAACGTGCTGGCGCGGACTGGAGCGAAAAAGCGGATAGGCCAGCATCGCCAGAACGAGCGCGAAGGCGAGGTGGATCTGGCGTGCCTCCTGGTTGTTGAAGACGACGTTGAGGCCGGTCGCCTCGCTCAGCCAGAAGGGAACCGCCGATGCGATGTAGAGCTGGAAGAGAGACCAGACGAATGCCAGGACCAGAATGACCGATCGGGTCAGGCCGCGCGGTTCACGTCCGCCCGTGTCGACCTCGGAAGCGATGCGTTCGGCCTCATCGATGGATCGGGTCTCGGCTTGGCTCATCGCGGTCACTCATGGCTGGAAGGCGGCCGGCCCTCGAGAGCCGACGCAATGGCTGGCTCAGGACCCGAGCCCGTGCGCCGGATTCACCACCGGAGGGATGCACGAGAGTCGCCGCCGCGGGAGGCCGGGCCGAGCTGGGCGGCAACCCGTCGATCGGGCACTCCGAAGTTGGACGAATTGGGGTTGCTCGCCGACGAACAGAAGCCGGCGAGCATGGCGAACTCGCTAGGGATGGCCGGGCAGCAACCCGGCCATCCGCCGACGGATTACATCCAGCCGCGCTCCTTGTAGTAGCGCGCGGCGCCCGGGTGCAGAGGCACCGAGAGACCATCCTTGATCATCTCGGCCTCCTTGAGGGCCGAAAACGCCGGATGGAGACCCTTGAAGTCCGCGAAGTTGTCGAAGACGGCCTTCACCAGCGTATAGACCACTTCCTCCGGCACATCGGCTGAACTGACCAAGGTCGCGCCGACGCCGAAGGTCGTCACGTCCTGCGGGTTGCCGGTGTAGGTGCCGCCCGGGATCGTGGCGGACCGGTAGTAGCCGTTCTCGGCGATCAGCTTGTCGATCGGGGCGCCCGTCACGTCGACGAGCTGGACGGCGCACGTGGTGGCCGCTTCGGTGATCGCGGCCGCCGGGTGGCCGACCGTGTAGATCATCGCGTCGATCTTGCCGTCACAGAGGGCCTGGGCCATCTCCGAACCCTTCAGTTCGGCCGCGAGCGAGAGATCGGACATGGCGATGCCGAAGGCCTCCATGACGACTTCCATGGTCGCGCGCTGACCGGAGCCGGGATTGCCGACGTTGACCTTCTTGCCCTTGATGTCCTCGAACTTGGCGATGCCGGAATCGGGACGCACGATCAGCGTGAAGGGCTCCGGGTGGATCGAAAAGACCGCCCTCAGGCCCTCGAAGGCGCCCTGCTCCTGGAATTTCGAGGTGCCGCGATAGGCATGATACTGCCAGTCGGACTGGGCGACGCCGAACTCCAGCTCGCCGGTGCGAACCGTGTTGATGTTGTAGACCGAGCCACCCGTCGATTCGGCCGAACAGCGGATGCCGTGGGTCTTGCGGTCCTTGTTGACCAGCCGGCAAATGGCACCGCCAGCCGGATAGTAGACGCCGGTGACGCCGCCGGTGCCGATCGAAACGAACTTCTGCTCGGCTGCCGCGGGCAGCTGACTCATGGCAACGATCGCCGTGGCCGCCACCAGTCTCATTACAAGCTGCATACCTGTCCTCCCTGCAAGCTTCTGTTCAGGTGGCCACAAGATGTGCACACATGTCGGCGGATGTCACGGCCAAATGCCCGAATGGGCGGGTCGCTGTGGCTCGCGCGGATGCCTGTCGGGCGACTCTCGGAATGTCGGAACGGGACGCGCACGCAGACCACGAGAGGCGCTAGTTTCGAGGCTTCGAGCGCGGCTGGCGGTGCCCGCCGAGGCCGGCCAGTCGACGGGAAGAAGACCAGACCATGACGATCGCCGTGAATGCCGGTGCGCCCGATGCATCCTATCGCAGGGGCGTCCTGCTCGTGCTGCTGGCCGGCACCTGCTGGTCGATCATGGGCGTCACCATCCGCTTCATGGAGGAGGCGACGGCGGCGCAGATCCTCTTCTACCGCTCCCTGGCGCTGGCGCCGGTGCTGCTGGTGATCATGGCGGTCAAGTCGGGCGGCAATCCGCTCGCGCAGGTCGCCCGTTCGAGCAGCGCCGCCGTGCTCGGCGGGCTGTCGCTGGTGGTCGCCTCGGCCGGCGGCGTTGCCGCGATCCAGCTGACAACCGTGGCCAACGCACTCTTCCTCTTCGCCTCGGCCCCGTTCTTTGCCGCCATCATCGCGCGCGTGGTGCTCGGCGAGCGCCAGCGCATGGCGACCTGGATCGCGCTCACGTTCGCCCTGTTCGGCATCACGATGATGGTCGGCGAGGGAATTTCGATCGGCCATCTCGAGGGCAACCTCATGGCCGCCCTCTCGGCGCTCGGGTTCGCCGTGTTCACGGTGGCGTTGCGGTCGGAGCGGCATGTCGACAGCCTGGCGACGGTGTTTCTCGGCGCGATCTTTTCGCTGGTGGCGACGGGGGCGTTCTGCATGGCTTCCGGGATCGGCCTGGCGCTCTCGATGAACGACCTCCTGCTCAGCCTCGGGCTCGGCATCTTCCAGATGGGCGCAGGGCTGACGCTCTATTCGCTCGGCTCGCGCAGCGTGCCGGCCGGTGAACTGGCCCTCCTTTCGATGAGCGAGGTGGCGCTCGGCGTGCTCTGGGCCTGGCTGCTGCTCGGGGAGTCCGGCGGCTTTTTCACCATGCTGGGTGGCGGCCTGCTGATGGCGGCGATCGCCGGCAATGCGCTCTCGGGAATGCGGCGCCGGCCGGTGCCGACCGGAATCCGCTGAGCGTCGGCGGAAGGCCTGTCCTCCCGGCGGTTGACCTGGATCAATGCCCCCGCGACCCCTCCTCGCGATGATCATGGCAGGCCGCGCTCCCCCCGCGCGCGCCGAATTCCCAAAGCGACAACGCAAGAGAGCAAGCACATGGCACAAGAGATCAAGAAGTCCGAGCCGGCTGCACCTGCAGCTCGCGCAACAGTCGACCCCTTCACCGCCATGCGGGCGGAAATGGACCGGGTCTTCGACAGCTTCCTCGGCCGCGGATGGGGCGCCATGCCCACCGTGTTCCAAGACTTTCCGCGCGCGAACGGCACGATGCCGAGCGTCGATATCCGTGACGACGAAAAGGAAATCGTCGTCGAAGCCGAGTTGCCGGGCATCGCCGAGAAGGATATCGACGTGACGCTGCGCGATGGCGTGCTCACGATCCGCGGCGAGAAAAAGGGCGTACGCGAGGAAAAGAAAGACGACTACCATCTCAGCGAGCGCAGCTACGGCAGCTTCCAGCGCTCGTTCCGGCTGCCGGACTCGATCGACGAGGAAAAGATCGCGGCAAAGCTCGAGAGCGGCGTCCTGAGAATTGCGCTCCCGAAACGTCCGGAGGCCGTCAAGGCGGAAAAGCGGATCTCGATCGCCAGCAAGTGAGAGACACTGACGGCGCATGATCCGGAGCACCAGACCGGAGATCCCGGCAGGCATCGGGGCGGTCGACGGACAGGCTGAAAATCGTCTGTCGACCGTTCGTCGATCATTGCGACCGAGTTGCGCCCAAGTGCGCTGCTATTGCCCTTCGGCTTCGCCGAAGCGCGCTGCTATTGTCCTTCGGCTTCGCCGAAGCGCAGGGCCCGGAATTCCTCGATGCGCGCACGGACCACGTTGCGCGACCCGTCGAAGCCGATACGCTCCATTGCGGCACTCCAATGGCCCGCCTGCACGAGCAGTTCCTCGGCCAGCGTCGAGCCACTGTAGTTTGCGATGTAGCGCTCGAGGGCGCTGGCATTGAAGAGCGCCAGCACGATCAACATGACGAGCATGGCGGCCGCACCACGCCTCACGGTGGTGCGGGTGACGTGGGCGGTGACCTCGACGGGCAGATCGGGGTCGGAGGGCGAGCGGCGCACCGAGCGAAGGCTCGCGCTCGGCGGGACCTGGGAGCGTGGCACCTGCGAGCGAGGGACCTCGCCGCGCGGCCCGACATGGCCGGTTCTCGGTGGGTCGTTGCGGGACATCGCAGTCGTCTCCTCTCTCGTGCGCGCCCGAGGGGGCCGGCGCGCCCGTCGCCTGCGGTTCGCGAACCGTGGCCTGCGATGTGCCAGCCACCCGACCACGACAATTGGCGAGCACATTGCGCTGTTTCGCGGGACTTGTGAACATGTGCATCGCCACCCTGCCGCGTTGCCGCTGGCCGGCGACGGTCGATGCGTGTCGATTGTATGCACTTCGATATTGAAGTTGTATTTTTATTGTGTACATTCTGGCGTCCAGATGATCGGATGTTGGCTGCCGCTCGAAGAGGGGCGCCATCGGATCACATGGGACGCAGCGCCCACTGCAGGATGCGCGACCAGCAAGAAGAGCCGGGGGAGGTTCCCGCGCGCCGCTTGCGGTTCCGCGGGAGTTGCATCGACGGCGAATGCCTCGACCGGGACGGCAAGGGTTTCTCGCCGATGACAAGTGGCAAGACATCTCTCTATGAGACTCTGACGCGCAAGATCCTGACCTTGGAGCTTCCTCCGGGGCACGATCTCGACGAGGCCAGCCTCAGCGCGGAGCACGGCATTTCCCGCACGCCTGTGCGCGAGGTACTGCGAAGGCTCCAGGGGGAAGGCTATGTGATGATGCGCGAGAACCGCGGCGCGCGCGTTGCCCCGATGAACCTCGAGACGCTCAGGGAATTCTTCCTCGTGGTTTCGATCGTCTATGAAGCGGTCGGCCGGCTTGCGGTGAAGAATTTCGCCTCCGCTCAGCTCGCCGAACTCGAAGCCTGCCAGCTGCGGTTCCGCGCCGCCGTCGCTGCGCGAGACGTCGAGGCGATGACGCTCGAGAACCGGTGCTTTCACGCCATCATCGGCGACATGGCGAACAATGTGTTCCTGAAACCAAGCTACGACCGGCTGCTGATCGACCATACGCGGATCGGGCACACGTTCTACGACCCGACCGACACGCAGACGGAGACCAATCTCCAACTGGCGTGCCGGCACCACGACGAGTTCATCGAGGCCATCGCCGGACGCGACGAGGCGGTGATGGCGCGGCTGACGCACGAGCATCTCGAACTGTCGCGACGCAACATGGAGATCTACGTCGCGCCGAAGTCGATGCCGTCGGACGCCAACGCGAGACCGCGCAAGCGACAGGTTGCATAGGAAATGAACGCGACAATCGAGGCCGCGCTCGCGCAGCGGTCGAGGCGACAGGAGGAAACCCAATGCGCTTCAAGGGCATCATCCCGCCGGTGACGACGCCGTTCAACGCCGACATGTCGATCGACAGGGCCGGCTTCGGCGTGATGATCGAGCATTTGATCGCGGCCGGCGTCGACGGCATCATCGTCGGTGGCACGACCGGTGAATACTACGCCCAATCGCGCGAGGAGCGGGTTTCGCTCATGCGGCTCGGCGGGGAGATCATCGCCGGCCGCGTGCCGATGATCGTCGGCGTCGGCGCCATCCGCACCGAGGACTGCATCGACTATGCCCTCGCCGCGCGCGAAGCCAAGGCCGACGGCATCCTGATCGGCTCGCCCTACTATGCCGTGCCGACCCAGCTCGAACTCGCCAACCACGCCCTCGCGATCGACCGCGCCGCTGGCCTGCCGATCATGCTCTACAATTATCCGGGACGAACGGGCACCCTGATGGCGGAGGAATTCTTCGACCGCGTCGGCCGCAGCGCCAACTTCTGCGCGATCAAGGAGAGTAGCGGCAGCATCGACCAGCTCCATTTGCTCGCACGCGACTACCCCGGCATCGACCTCATGTGTGGCATGGACGACCAGGCGCTCGAATTCTTCGCCTGGGGTGCCAAGGGCTGGGTCTGCGGCGGCGGCAACTGCCTGCCGGAAGAGCACATCGCGCTCTATCGCGCCTGCGTCATCGAGAAGGATTTCGACAAGGGGCGGCGGATCATGTCGGCGCTGCTGCCCTTCATGCGCGTGCTCGAGCAGGGTGGGAAATTCGTGCAGACGATCAAGTTCGGCTGCGAGCTGGCAGGGCTCCCGGCGGGACCGGTGCGCAAGCCGATGCGCGCCCTCGACAACGACCAGAAGCGCGAGGCCGAGATCACCATCCGCACGGTGAAGGCCGCCGTGCGCCACATCATCGCGGACAAGACGAAGAACGGAGAGGCGAGCAATGTCGTTGCTCTTAACGCGTGACGAGTACGAAGCGATCGCAGCCGCAATGCCGCTTCCCTCCGGCGCGGTGATCGACGGGCGGGCGCGTCCGGCACAATCGGGGGCCACGTTCGAGACGATCAACCCAGCGACGGGCGCGTTCCTCAACCGGATCGCGGCCTGCGGCAAGGCCGACCTCGACCTTGCGGTGACGAAAGCGCGCGAAACGTTCGAGGCCGGAACCTGGTCTCGGCGCCACCCGAGCGAGCGCAAGAAGGCGATGATCGCGCTCGTCAAGCTGATCCGCCGCAACCGGCACGAACTGGCGGTGCTCGAGAGCCTCGACAGCGGCAAACCGATCAACGACGTCGAGACGATCGACATCCCGGAGGCCTTGAACTGCCTCGAGTGGCATGCCGAAACCGCCGACAAGATCTACGATCAGGTGGCGCCCGCGGGCGACGACGCGGTCGCCATGATCGTGCGCGAGCCGGTCGGCGTCGTCGGCTGCGTGCTGCCGTGGAACTTTCCGATCCTCATGCTCGCCTGGAAGCTCGGCCCGGCGCTCGCGGCCGGCAATTCGGTGATCGTCAAACCGGCCGAGCAGACCAGCATGACGGCGCTGCGGATCGCCGAACTGGCACGAGAAGCGGGCATTCCCGGCGGCGCATTCCAGGTGGTGCCCGGCCTCGGCGAGGTCGTCGGCCGCGAAATCGGGCTGCATCCCGACATCGACATGGTCTCCTTCACCGGCTCGACCGACGTCGGCCGCCTCTTCCTGGAATATTCCGCCAAGAGCAACCTGAAGCGCGTCGTGCTCGAATGCGGCGGCAAGAACCCCTGCATCGTGCTCGATGACGCCGAGAACCTCGACGTCGTCGCCGCGCATGCGACCCAGGCCGTCTTCTGGAACATGGGCGAGAACTGCTCGTCGAATTCGCGGCTCATCGTGCACAAGGACGTCAAGGACGCGCTCCTCGAGCGGATCGTGCACAAGGTGCAGGCTTGGCCGACCGGCCATCCCCTCGACCCCATCAACCGGCTCGGGGCGATCGTCTCCAAGGAGCAGTACGACCGCATCCTCGGCTACATCCGCAAGGGCAAGGCGGAAGGCGCCCGGCTGGCACTCGGGGGCGAGCCCGCCGCGGACGGCCAGGGGTATTTCATCCCTCCGACCATCTTCGATGGCGTGCGCCCCGAGATGACGATCGCGCGTGAGGAGATTTTCGGACCGGTGCTTGCGATCATCACAGTCGCCAGCGCCGAGGAGGCGGTTGCCGTCGCCAACGACACCTCCTACGGACTGACCGCCTCGGTCTTCACGGCGAATGCCCGCCGGGCGCACCGCATGGCGCGCGCCATCAAGGCGGGCACCGTGACGGTCAACTGCTATGGCGAGGGCGATGCCTCGACGCCCTTCGGCGGCTACAAAACCTCCGGCTTCGGCGGGCGCGACAAGTCCATCCACGCGCATGACCAGTACACCGAACTCAAGACCATCTGGATCGACCTCAAGGATCCCGCTGCCGGCCAGACGGCCGACTGACCAGCGAGCCCCTTGAATGGCGCAACACATCGCCCGCCGCCAGCCGTCCGATCTCGCCGGCTCGGGCTGGTACGAAATGCTGGAAAGGCCCGGACCGGCGCTCGAGCTGGAGGGCGCGCGCACGGCCGATTGGATCATCGTCGGCGCTGGCTTTGCCGGGCTTGCCGCCGCCCGCCAGCTCACCCGCTCCCGGCCGGGCGAGCGCATCGCGCTGATCGATGCCCAGCGCGTCGGCTGGGGGGCGGCGGGGCGCAATTCCGGGTTCATGATCGATCTGCCGCACGACCTTTCGAGCGAGGCCTACGGCGGCGAGCGCGATCGCAACCTCGCCGAGATCGCGCTCAACCGAACCGCGATCGCTTTCGCCCGCGCCTTCGCCGAGGAGGCCGGGCTGCCCAAGTCCGTCTTCGATGCGTGCGGAAAGTATCACGGCGCAACGGATGGCCACGGCATCCGCACGCTGCGCAGCTTCGAGCGCCATCTCGATGAACTCGGAGAGCCCTACAGCAAGCTCGATGCCGACGATATGAAGCGCATCACTGGAACGGATTATTATGCCGGTGGCAGCCACATGCCCGGCGCGGTGATCATCCAGCCGGCCGCCTTTGTGCGGGCACTCGCCGCCAGCCTCGGCAAGGACGTTACCCTCCATGAAAATTCACCCGTTCTGCGCTTCGAGACCGGGCGCGAACACACCGTCCACACGCCCAAGGGCCGCGTCACGGCGCCACGGCTGATCCTCACCGTCAACGGCCACATCGAGAGCTTCGGCTTCTTTGCGCGGCAGCTCATGCACATTTTCCTCTATGGCAGCATGACGCGGCGGCTGACGGCGGGCGAGGTGCGCGCGCTCGGCGGCGAGCCGGCCTGGGCCCTCATACCGGCCGACCCGCGAGGCTCGACCATCCGTCGCCTCCACGAGGACCGGATCCTCGTGCGCAACTCGGCGACGTGGAACCCGGGCATGAGCACGACGGCCCGCGACATCGCGCGCTTCGGGCGCCAGCACGACGCCTCCTTCAAGGCGCGCTTTCCGATGCTTGCGGACGTTACGATGGAGTACCGCTGGGGCGGACATCTCTGCCTCTCGCTCAACAATGCGCCCGCCTTCGGCGAGATTGCCGAGCGCGTCTATTCGGCCTGCTGCTGCAACGGCCTCGGCGCAACCAAGGGCACGCTCGGCGGGATCGCCATCGCCGATCTCGCGAGCGGTGCCGGCGGCCGGCTGGTCGATTTCCTCCTGGCGCAGCCCGGACCCTCGCGCCTCTACCCGGAGCCGTTCATGTCGCTCGGCGCGCACGCGAAACTCTGGTGGATGCAAAAGCGCGCCGGAAGGGACAAGTAGGATCCTGGCACCGCCGAGAACGCGGACATGAAAGGCAAGGCCAATGAGCATTGGAGCCGGTTCCGACGATCACCCAGGGCGGGCGAGGCGTGGCGGACGCGGGGCCCGCCGGGTTCTGCGCACCGACCGCACCAGCCGGATGCTGCCAGCGCTGAAGCGCAACCTGCCGCTCGTCGAGCCGCTCTCGCCCGACCAGATCGAACGGATCGATGCCGCCTCGATGGCCATTCTCGAGGAGGTCGGCATAGTCTTTCGCGACCCCGAGGCGATCGCCGACTGGCGAGCTGTCGGGGCGGACGTGCGCGCCGGCGACCGGGTCCACCTCGACCGCAGGCTGGTGCGCGAGCTGATCTCGACGATCCCGGCGACGTTCACCTATCACGCACGCAACCCGGAAAACAATCTCCCCTTCGGCGCGGACCACGCGGTCTTCGTTCCGATGGCCGGCGCTCCCTACATCCGCGATCTCGACGACGTGCGCCGCAGTTCGACGCTTGCCGACCTTTCCATCCTGCACAAGCTCGCGCACATGAGCCCGGCGCTGCACTCGACGTCCCACCATATCGTCGAGCCGATGGACCACGTGGTCGCGCACCGGCACCTGCGGATCACCTATTCCTCCATGAAGTATTCCGACAAGACGTTCATGGGCATGACGACATCGCCGAAGAACGCGGAGGACGTGCTCGACATGTGTGCCATCCTCTTCGGCGCCGCGTTCATGGACAACAACCCCGTCGTCACCGGAAACTGCAACTGCAATTCACCACTCGTCTGGGACGAGGTGATGCTCGGCGCCATGCGCGCCTTCTGCCGGCGGAACCAACCGATCCTCTGCTCGCCGTTCGTGCTCGGCGGCGCCAACACGCCCGCTTCGAGCGTGCCCGCCGTCGCCCAGCTCAATGCCGAGGCGCTCGCCGCCCTCGCCTATACGCAAGTCGTCAGGAAGGGCTGCCCGGCGATCTACGGGCATTATCTCTCCACGGTCTCCATGCAGTCCGGAGCACCGATGGCGGGGACGCCGGAAATCTCCCTGATGAACTTCATGATCGGTCAGATGGCGCGCCACTACGGACTGCCGTGGCGCTCCTCCAACACGCTCGGCGGCTCCAAGATCTTCGATGCCCAGGCCGGATACGAAAGCGCCTCCACGTTGATGGCCGTGCTGATGGCCGGCGCCAACTACATCTGGCATTCGGCCGGCTGGAACGAAGCCGGCATGCACTGTTCGATCGCGAAGTTCGTGGTCGATGCCGAACAGTGCGCCATGGGATACCGCATGGCCGAGGGTCTGCGTTGGGACGACTTCGATGAAGCGCTCGCCGCCGTCCGCGATATCGGTCCCGGCGGGCACTATCTCGGCCATCCGCACACCCAGGCGAACTTCGAGCGCGCCTTCTTCATGCCGAAGCTCCTGGACAACAACTCCTTCGAGCAGTGGAGCATCGACGGCGCCAGGAGCACCACCGAACGGGCACTACGCGAGGCGCGGGCCATGCTGGAGGCCTACGAGGAGCCGAAGATCGAGGCCGGCATCGACGAGGCACTGCGCGATTTCATCGCAAGGCGTGAGAGGGAAATCCCGGCGGTCGACGCCCTCAACAACCAGTATTGATCCGGCGCGAGTGAAAGCATCGGCCTCGGGCGGATCCGCGCTGGCGGGCGGTGCGGCCGGCTGACCTCGAGGGCGGCCGGTTGCGGGGGGAGGGGAACCCCGCCGCCCCGCACTGCTCGCAAGGGAGGTCTACCTCGGCCAGGGCAGCGAGTAGGTCTTCACGTTGGTGAAGAACTTCATGGCCTCGAGGACGCCTTCCTTGACGCCGTTTCCACTGTCCTTGACGCCGCCGAAGGGGCTCATCTCGATGCGATAACCGGGCTGTTCCCAGATGTTGACGGTACCGACGTCGAGCCCTTCGATGAAGGCCTGCATGCGGCGGAAGTCGTTGGTGCACACGCCCGATGAGAGGCCAAAGGGCGTCGAGTTGGAGATCGCCATGACTTCGGCGTCGTCGTCCGGCACTCGCACGATGGGGACGATCGGGCCGAAGGTCTCCTCGTAGACGAGCTCGGAGTCGTGCGGAACGTGGTCGACCGTGATGGGTGGCAGCAGCGCACCCTTGCGCCCCGGATCGTAAAGCACCTTCGCGCCTTGCTTTTCGGCTTCGTAGACGCGACGCTCGAAGGTCTCTGCCGCCTTTGCGTGAATCACACAGCCGAGCTGGGTTTCCGGGTCCATCGGATCGCCGAAGCGGATCCTCTTGGCCTTTTCCAGCACCAGCGACACGAACCGGTCAGCCACCTTTTCCTGCACCAGGATGCGCTTGATGGCGGTGCAGCGCTGGCCCGAGTTGCCGGTGGCACCCACCACGGCGATGGTTGCCGCCTTGTCGAGGTCGGCATCGTCGAGGTCGTTGAGGACGATGAGCGGGTCGTTACCGCCAAGCTCCAGCGCGGTGCGCTTGTAGCCGGCCTTCGAGGCGATCATCTTGCCCACCGGCACACCACCGGTGAAGGTGATGATGTCGATGTGCTCGTTGGTGATCATCTCGTCGCCGATGTCCTTCGGCCAGCCGGTGACGATCTGGAACATCTCGTGCGGCAGGCCCGCTTCATAGAGGATGTCGGCCAGCGTGATGGCGGTCAGCGGCGTCAGCTCGGTCGGCTTGCACACCATGCAATTGTTGGTGGCGATGGCCGGCGCGATCTTGTGGGCCACCATATTGAGCGGATGGTTGAACGGCGTGATCGCCGAGATCGCCCGGACCGGTTCGCGCTTGGTGTAGATTTTTCGATCCTTGCCATGCGGGGTCAGGTCGCACGAGAAGATTTGCCCATCGTCAATGATGGCCAACTGGCCCGCCAGCGTGAAGACGTCGTAGGAACGGCCGGTCTCGTACAGCGAGTGCTGCTTGCAGATGCCCAGTTCCAACGTCAGCCAGTGGGCGATCTCCTCGCGTCGTTCGCGGATCAGCTCGGCCGCGCGGAACAAAATTCGCTGACGCTCGTAGCGGGTCAGCTTGGGCCGGTAGCCGGCGGCGATCTCGAAAGCGCGCGCGGCATGCTCCGCGGTGCCGGCCGGCACCGTGCCGATCACTTCATCGGTATAGGGATAGAGCACCTCGACCACGTCTTTCGTCGTCACCTTCTCGCCGCCAATGCGCATCGCCTCGTGGCGGACAGCTTGCTTGTGCATGACGTTCATCGGGGTGGCTCCTCAGACCTCGGCGGTCATTGCGGCGGCCCGGGCCGCGTGGAAAAAGGCATCGAAATTACGAAGTTCGGGCGCGGTGGGCATGTCCGGCATCGGCTTGTTGACGATGAACGGAACCTCCTGCTCGGTCAGCCCACCGTGGCTGCGCAGTGGCTCCTTCAGCGCGGCGAGGTCGTGGCGGTGTTCGCTCGTGCCTATGGTCATGTTCTCGCCCGAGACCAGAACGATGTCGCCGATCCGGTCGGCCGGGAGCTCGAAGCGCCGGCACGCCTCCGCCTTGTCGACGGCGACGATGATCTGCGGCAGCGCGGCGAGCCGCGCGAGGATACCGGCGACGTCGGTGCCCTTGGGTAGGTAGGCGGTGGCAAAGGAGCCCAGCGCGCCGTGGTGCACGACGTAGGGGTCGGTGATCGGCAGGATGACGCGGGCGGCATCCTTGCCCAGCCATTCGTCCAGCAGGTCCTGCACGTAGATCACCGCCGGCGAACCGTCGGGCAGGTGCTTCGGCTTCATGCCGTGGTCGGCGGTCACCACGATGGCCGCGCCCAACGCATCGAGTTCGGCGAGGTATCTGTCGAACATGGCATAGAATGCCTGGGCCTCGGCGTCCTGCGGCGCATATTTGTGCTGCACGTAGTCCGTGGTGGTCAGATACATGACGTCCGGCCGGAACTCCTTCAGCAACTTGACGCCAGCGGCGAACACGAACTCCGAGAGCTCCGCCGAATAAACCTCCGGCACCGCGCGTCCCAACCACTTCGAGGCGTTCTCGATGCCGTGTTCGGACTTCGTCGTGGTATCGGAGCGTTCCGAAGAGAAGCAGACGGCGCGCCCGTCGTCGAACTCGAGACCGTGGCCGAGCAGCGCGCGCAGCTTATCCTTGGCGGTGACGATCGCCACCTTGGCGCCGGCATCGTAGAATGCCTTGAAGAGCGTCGGCGCACGAAGAAACCGCGGATCGTTCATCATCACCTCCTCGCCCGTCTCCGGCTCGAAGAGGTAGTTCCCACAGATGCCATGGACCGCTGGCGGGCGTCCCGTTGCAATCGACAGATTGTTCGGGTTGGTGAAGGAGGGAATGACACTGTGCGCCGTGCGCACCGTCCCCTTCGCCTCGATCCGCTGGAGCGCCGGCATCAAGCCCGCCGCAATCGCCACGTCCAGGTATGCCGGCTCGCAGCCATCGAGGCAGATGGCGATGGCAGGAATGCGCGGCCAGGGATAGGAGCGCCCGTTCGCCGTCACGTCGTCTCGGGGCAAGTGCTTCGTCATGGCAGGACCTTAGAGTGTGGTTCTCGGTCGAATGACGCCTCTGTGGACCAATCGGATCGATTTGCCCAATCGCAATTCTAGATCGAAACCATAGGTGCGGCATATGGTCTTGTCGCTGCGGATCGGGGCGAACACCGGTCGACTCCGTCGGACTACAATTGCGCGGGCGCACCGCCCGCGAGCCCGGTTCGCAGGAAGGCGTCGATCTTGGGTGACTGCCGGCGCTCGCGCAGGCATGCCAACCGGTATTCGGTCCGCACGTCCACGTCGGCGAACTTGATCGTCGACAGCCGGGGATGACTGACGAACTCGAAGTCCGCCACGACACCGATTCCGAGGCCACGCTCGACCGCCTTCCAAACGCCCTCACGGCTGCCAATCTCGAGGAAGGGACGGATCGGCACACCGGCCGCTTCGGCAGCCAACTCGAAGGCCCGCCGCGTGGTCGAGCCCGTTTCGCGCAGCACCAGCTGCTGCCCCGCCAATTCTGCGATGCGCGCCGTTGTCCTACCGTACCACGGGTGCTCCGCATTGACGAAAAGAACCACCTCGTGCGTTCCGAACGGAACCGAATCGACGCGTGGATCGTCGACCGCGTGCGCCAGGATCGCGACGTCGGCCTCGAGCTCCAGGATGCGCTGGAGTGTCTGATCCGAATTGCCAAACAGCATGCTGACCGTGATCGCCGGGTAGCTGCTCAGGAACCGGGCCACCATTTCAGTGGCATGGAAGGGGCCGACGGCCGCAAGCCTGAGATGCCCGGTCGTGAGCCTGCCGCTGCTGTTCAAAAGCTCGTCGGCCTCCTCGTGCAACTTCATCAGCCTGCGGCTGATGTCGAACAGCGCGGCACCGGTCTCTGTCAGCTCCACGCGGCGGCCGCGCCGTACCAGAAGCTCGACACCGTAGCGGTCCTCCAAGCCCCTGACCTGCGTGGTGACGGTCGGCTGGCTGATGCACAGCGCCTTGGCGGCGGCCGTGAAGCCGCCGTGCTCGGCAACGGCATGAAACGAGCGGAGCTGCGAAAATACTATAGCCATAGTCTATGTGACGCGGGGGAATTTTGTATTTGTCAATAGCAAACGACGTGCCCACTGTCACATTCTCGGTCAGGCTCGGTGCTCAGGAAGCTGTCGTGGCGTCGTACTTCAACCCGGTGGACGTTCGTTTCGGTGGGGGCACTTTCTCACTGCTCGCCGACCTGATCGGCACGCGCGACTATGGCCTCGTGACCTACCGCGATGCGTATTTCCAGGAACTGGCGGCACGGCTCCAGGCCTCGGCGGGCCCGCCCGTCATCGTGGTGGACGATGTGCTGCCCAACCCGGATGTCGTGCAGCTCGCCAGCCAGGTCCGGCGGTTCGGAAACCTCAAGGATCAGCCCGAGGTGATCGTCGCGCTCGGCGGCGGATCGGTGATCGATAGCGCCAAGGTGTTCGCAGCGGCCCGAGGCGACTACCGCAAGGTCGACGACTATCTGAAAGGGCGCACGGGAAGCGACACCGTCGACCCGCTCGCCTTGATCGCCGTGCCAACCACCGCCGGCACGGGCAGCGAGGTGACCTGCTGGGGAACCGTTTGGGACGGGGCGACCGGCAAGAAGTATTCGCTCGCCCACAAGCGGCTCTATCCGGAACATGCCGTCGTCGACCCCGAGTTGATGATCGGCAAGCCACGGGCCCTCACCATCCAGACCGGCCTCGATGCGCTGTCGCATTCGCTCGAGAGCCTCTGGAACCGCAACGCCAACCCGGTCTCGCTGGCGCACGCCGTCGCGGCCGCCCGGGGCGTGCTGGCCACATTGCCCGCGCTGATCGATGACCTCGCAAATGCGGAGTTGCGAGCGCGCATGGCGGAGGCGGCCCTCTTGGCCGGTTTCGCCTTCTCCAACACCAAGACCGCGATTGCCCATTCGCTATCCTATCCGATCACGTTGCGGCACGGCGTGCCCCACGGCATCGCCTGCTCCTTCACCCTGCCGATGGTCATTCGCAGCATGGCAGGCGCGGACGGGCTTTGCGGACGCGGCCTGGCCGCCATCTTCGAAACCGATGCCATGACCGCGGCGGACCGATTGACCGAGCTGCTCGAGCGGATGGGAATTGCCACCTCCCACCACAGCTACGGCATCGACAACGCGGAGTGGCGTGAGTTGATCGATGCCGCATTCGATGGCGAGCGCGGCCAGAACTTCATCGGTACGCGCGCGGCCATGATGCCGCATGCCGGGCTCGCCGGAAAGGAATCCGCAGCATAGAGCAACGTCCACAAGAAGCCCTCGGCGAACGAGGCTTATCGAGGAAAACTTCCAAGGAGGATGAAATGAAGTCTATCAAACGCGTTGCGCAACTATTCACGACCGCCGCGTGTCTGGCCCTGGCGACCACCGTCGCCAACGCCGCGGACTGCAAGGATCCGAAACAGTTGGTGTTCTCGATCATCCCGACCGAGGAGACGACGCAGGAACTCGGCATTTACAAGCCACTGCTGGCGGCCCTCAGGCAGAAGACCGGCAAGAGCATCGAATTCTTCATGCCGACCTCCTATGCCTCGGTGATCGAGGGCATGGTGAACGGCTGGGTGCACATCGGCGTGCATGGTCCCAACTCCTACGTGCTGGCCCGCGAGAAGGACCCCACGCTGATGGTGTTCGCGACCTACACCAAGGTGAAGGGGCACTTCCAGGAAGAGGGACCCGGATACCGCGCGGTTCTGGTTTCGCGGTCGGATTCCAAGTTCGACAGCATCGAGGCGCTCAGGGGCACCGTGGTTGGCCTTGCCGACCCGGCCAGCACATCCGGAAACCTGATGCCGCGCATGGTGTTCGGGGAAGTGATCGGCACCGGTCAGGACATCGAGAAATATTTCTCCAAAGTCGTTTACACGGGCGGACACGACCAGTCCGGTCTGGCGGTCAAGGAAGGTCGCGTCGACAGCGCGTTCGTTGCGACCCATCGCCTCGACAACGTCATCGGCCGCGGCCTTGCAAAGCCGGAAGACTACCGTGTGATCTGGCAATCCGGGATCATTCCGCAGGATCCGCTGGTCTATCGCACCGATCTTTGCGAGCCCATTCTCGCCGCGATCAGGGACGCATTCCTCACGCTGCACGAAAACCCCGAGGCAAAGCCGTTCTTCGATGGCATCAAGTCCACGCGGTACGTCCCCATGCAGGATAGCGATTACGATATCATTCGCCAGCTCGCCGCAGCCAAGAAGGCACAGTGAATCGATGCGACGCTCGGGTCGGACGGCGACAACCGCCCGGCCCGAACGGCACGACGGAGGCCCGAATGGCGATCCTCGAAGTCCGAGGTTTGAAGGTCAGCTACGATGCGCGTGGACCACAGATCCTGAAGGGAATAGATTTCTCGGTGGACGAGGGGGATTTCTGCGCGATCATCGGTCCGAGCGGCGCCGGCAAATCGACACTCATCCGCTGCATCAACCGTCTGGTGGAGCCGAGCGAAGGGCGCATCGAGCTCTTCGGGCAATCGGTGACAGAGCTCGGCGTCGGGGACCTCAGGCGCCTGCGGCGGCGCATCGGGATGATTTTTCAGGAATTCAACCTCGTCAATCGCATGTCCGTCATGGACAATGTGCTGTCCGGCAGGCTCGGCTATACAGGCGTGTTTCGGAGCTTGTTCAAGCACTTTCCGCGCAGGGACATCGAAAGGGCGATCGACATTCTCACTCGGGTCGGTCTCACCGACCATATCGACAAGCGAGCCGATGAACTCTCGGGCGGTCAGCGCCAACGTGTCGGCATCGCCCGTGCGCTGATGCAGGAGCCACAGCTGCTCCTGCTGGACGAGCCGACTTCCGCGCTCGATCCGAAAATCTCCCGGGATGTCATGGGCCTGATCAAGAACCTCGCGCAGGAGTTCAAGGTGCCCGTGCTCTGCAACATCCACGATGTGCAGCTCGCCATGGAAACATGCAACCGCATCATCGGATTGCAGGACGGGTACAAGAAATTCGATGGTCCGACGGAGACCATGAGCAAGAAAAATCTCGAAGAGATTTATGCCATGGAGGTGCTGTGATGGGGGCGACCGAGGCAGCCGCCGCATCCGAGGGCCTCGCTCGCTACCTCGCCAACACGCGCAGGCGCAGGCTCAACAACTGGCTCCTGTTCGGCGGCGCCGTGCTGGTGCTGGCATGGTGCTTCTGGGACACCATCGTGTTCGATACCGACTGGGGGCGGATGGGCGGGCTCCTGGGGGTCGCGGGCACGCTGCAGCGATTCTTGTGGGTGGACTGGTCGATCGCGCCGAACCTGATCCTGCCGGCCATCGAGACGCTGATGATGGCGACACTCGGCACCCTGCTGGGATGCGTCCTCGCGTTGCCGGTCGCCTGGTTCGGCGCCGCCAACGTGACTCCGAGCCGCTATTTTTTCTATCCGCTCGGGCGGTTCCTGATGGTGCTGAGCAGGTCGATCCACGAGATCATCTGGGCCCTGCTGTTCGTCGGGGCCGTCGGCCTCGGAGCCTTGCCCGGCATACTGGCGGTGGCCATGCGCTCGATCGGCTTCATTTCCAAGATCACCGCCGAGGCGATCGAGAATATCGATCCCAAACCGATCGAGGCCATCAAAGCGGTCGGCGGCAACCAGTTCCAGGTCATGTACTACGGTATCGTCCCGCAGATTCTGCCGGTCATCATCGGCACGATCATCTTCGAGTGGGACATCAATATCCGACGCTCGGCGGTGATGGGGCTGGTCGGAGCGGGCGGGCTCGGCCTCGCCTTCTACCGCCAGATGGCGATGTTCAACTACGGGGGCGTCACACTGGTCATCCTCACCGTGCTCTTGCTCATCATCATCGGTGAGATCGTATCCCACTATGCCCGCAAGGCCGTGATCTGAAACACGTGGTGGAGCCGTGAACATGAGCACCTCGACGGAGATCGCGCCAGCGCGGGAGGCCCGACCGGAGTGGTCGCGCTTTCGCCATCCACGCTCGACGCTCAGGTTCGGCGGGCTGCTGGTGGCGCTCGCCCTGCTCGGCTATTCGATCGTCTTCCTCAACATCGACCTCGAGCGTCTGCTCGGAGCGTTTCCGCGCCTCGCGGAGATCCTGGCGACCCGCTATGTGCCCCCGGATATCGACTACATCTCGCAGGCCGAGTTCCTGCGCTCGGTGCTGCGCACGCTCGAGATGTCGCTGCTGGGGGGCGTTGCCGGCGTGCTGATTTCGATCCCTCTTGCCTGGATGGCCGCCACCAACATCACCATCAGCCGGCGCGTGCTTTATCCACTCGGGCGACTTGCGATCATGGGAAGCCGCTCGATCCACGAGACGATCTGGACCATCCTGTTCGTCACCATGTTCGGCTTCGGAATGCTGGCGGGCACATTGGCCTTGACCGTGTTCTGCATCGGCTTTGCCGGCAAGCTGTTCGCCGACGAACTGGAGGCGATCGACATGGGGCCGGTGGAGGCCCTGCGGGCGGTGGGGGCCAGCCCGTTGCAGGTTTTCCAGTATGCCGTGCTGCCACAGGTCCGCGTCGCATTCACGGGGATCGCGATCTACACGTGGGACGTGGCGTTCCGAGCGGCCACCGTCGTCGGATTCTTCGGCGGCGGAGGTATGGGCTGGTATCTCAAGCGCACGACGCAGCAACTCGAGAGCACGCGCGTGGCGGCGATCCTGCTGACGATCATCATCCTGGTGCTGCTGGCGGAAATCGGCTCCGGCTGGCTTCGGCGCAAGGTCCACACCATGCGATGAACCCGGCTCGGGCGGCGCATCCGCGTCAGGGTCGGTCGCCACGCTCCATCGGTCGTCCCGGACCTCGAGACGGGCCGGACGTCAGCTCGGGTTCGTCTCCCCGGGGAATGCCTCGTGCGTGATCAGGCCGAGGATTTCATCCGTCATGAAGCCGAGCGACATCGGGCATGCGATGCCCGGCAGGACCGCGACATCGTAGAGTTCGCCGATCGCGCCGTCGATGCGGAACCATTGCACGCAGGCGCCCGTGTCGAGGTCGATGACCTGGATGCCGCACCAGGGCTCGGAGTCCGTCGCGCGGAGTTTTTCATCCAGCGCCAGCCCCTCGAAGCGCTCGTAGCGCGGTTTCGACAATCCGACGAAGGCGAATTTGCCGGAAAAGGCGAGGCCGCGCACGAAGCCCGGGCAGAACGCCAACGGGATGAATTTTCCCGCCGAGCCGCCCCGACCTGCGCCGCCGCCATTCTCCCCGACGCCATCGACCCAGCCGAGTTCGCCGGTCCCGGAATTCAAGAGCCAGAGCCGGCCGCCATGGACGCGCGGGGAATGCGGCATCGAGAGCCCCTCGCAGATGATTTCATTGCGCTCGACATCCATGACGATGCCGCCGCTCGCCCTGCGGTCGCGCCAGCCGTCGATGGTGTCGGACTTGCTGACCGCCGTCACGTAGCGCGGCCGGCCCCCGTCCATCGCCATGCCGTTCAAATGGCAGCGATCCTCGTCGACGATCCGGGAGATGAACGACGGCTTCCAGATCGGACGGAAGCTGTGCTTCTCAGATACGGCGGCGAGGCAGTTGTAGCGCGTATTGACGAAGACGATCTCCCCGTCGTCCATGACCCCGACATCGTGGGCATCGAGGACGCCGGTGACATGGGTGGTGCGCGGCACGAAGCACGCATCGAACGTCCGGTTCACCAGGTGCCCCGGTTCGACACCGCTCTCGAGCCGCATGATCTGGAACAGGGTCGCAAGGTATAGCCCCTTGCCGGCCACATGGAGCCCCATCGCCTTGCGGAAGAAATTCTCATTGATCATCAAGCCGCCGTGCGGGTTGCGGCCGATCAGGTAGAGCTTGCCGGACTGATAGGAGGTCGCCGCGATCGAGATGTCTCGAGCAGCCAGGAAGCCGACCAGCCCGCCGGACATGGAATACTTGACGGGAGCCGGCTGTTGCGGTTGATCGGTCCCCGCTTCGGCGACGGGCGCCCGCTCGCCACCTCGTCCGCTTTCTTCGATTGTCGCGTCGCTCACGGCTTGGTCCCCCTGGCCTCTGACCTCAGCGTTAGGTTGCCCTGCACGCATGCGTCAAGTCCGCCATCGTGAAGTGCCCGACCGTGCCCCGGGCGCGCCGGCCGGCAGCGTGTCGGTTGAGTCACAGGACGTGAACGATCTTGTTCCGGGGTTGATTTAACGAGCTTTTAACCCACAAGTTTGTAAGTAAGTACAGTGGTCGATTTGCCCTTCGTGATGTAACAACTACCGTCTCATCGAATTCGCGGCGCCGCGTTCCGAGTTGTGCGGCCAGCCGGGTGCCTCGGGCACTCCTCGCAATCCGCGTTCCGTAGAAAATCGCTTTTCGAATCCGCCGCGTGGTCGTTTTCCACGCGACATGTGACCTGTTGTTTTTTGCGTTTTCGGGGGCCTGTCTGTCCAGGGGGAAGCATGTCGTCTGTCATGTCCAACGGGCCGCTCGAGCGGGCCCGTAAGCTCGAAGTGCGCTCACGGCTGCTGCTGACGACGGCCCTCGTGATTCCGAGCCTGATCAGTTACGGCGGTCGGCGCGCCGATGCGGCCGGCATCTGTGTGAACACCGGGGGCAGCACCTATCTCTGTTCGGGCGCAGGGACCGCCTCTGAGACCATAAATGCGAACAATGCCGCCGTGACCTTCGACACCGGCGCGACAATCGATACGCGCGGCTCAGGCGGCAACGCGATCACCATCACCGGCAACGGCGCGATCAGCCTGACGAACACGGTCGGCGGCACGATCGGCGCGACGGGCTACGGGATCGCAGGCTCCTTGCGTGGCGTCGACATTCGCTCGAACGGCAATGACGGGGCAACGCCGGGTTCGGTAAGCGTCGTCACCACTTTGGGCATCCTCGGCGGGCAGCACGGACTCCTTGCAGCCAACTATGGCGGGGGAACGCTGACCATCGAGGCCGCGACCGTCACCGGGACGAGCAACCTAGGCATCTGGACCCTCAATTATGGCACCAACCTCGCCATCACGGCAACCGGCACAGTCGGAGGCGGCTCCGCCGGCATTACTTCCCGGAATTTCGGCAGCGGCGCGCTGACCATCGAGGCCGCGGCCGTCACCGGTGGAGGGGGGCCCGGCATCTACGCCGTCAACCGTGGCACCGACCTCGCCATCACGACCACCGGCGCGGTTGCCGGCACCGTCGATGGCATTTTCGCCCGCAACTATGGCAGCGGCACGCTGACCATCGAGGCCGCGGCCGTCACAGGAACATCCCGCTACGGCATTTTCGCCCGCAACGAGGGCACTGACCTCGCCATCACGGCGACTGGCGCTGTTCAGGGAGGAACGCACGGCATTTTCGCCCGCAACACCGGTTCCGGCGCACTGACCATCGAGGCCGCGGCCGTCACAGGGACGAGCGGCCGAGGCATCTACGCCCGCAACGATGGCACCAACCTCGCAATCACGGCGACCGGCGCTGTTCAGGGCGGCACCGACGGCGTCTTCGCCCGCAACGACGGTTCCGGCGCGCTGACCATCGAGGCCGCCGCCGTCACAGGAACGTCCCGCTACGGCATTTCCGCCCAAAACCGTGGAACCAACCTCGCGATCACGGCCACGGGCGCTGTCCAGGGCGGCTCCGCCGGCATTTTTGCCCGCAACTATGGCAGCGGCACGCTGACCATCGAGGCCGCGGCCGTCACAGGGACGGCCAACCAAGGCATCGACGCCCGCAACCAAGGCACCGACCTCGGCATCACGGCTACTGGCACGGTCCAAGGCGGCGCCCACGGTATCTTCGCCCGCAACTATGGCAGCGGCACGCTGACCATCGAGGCCGCGGCCGTCACCGGGACGAGCTTCCTAGGCATCTACGCCCGGAACTCTGTGGCTGGATCTGGCCTCGCCATCACGGCGACTGGCGCTGTTCAGGGCGGCACCCACGGCATTTTCGCCCACAACTCCGGCACCGGCGCGGTGACCATCGATGCCGCGGCCGTAACCGGGACGAGCGGCCGAGGCATCTACGCCCGCAACGATGGAACCAACCTCGCGATCACGGCCACCGGTACGGTCGAGGGCGGCAATTATGGCATTTATGCCAAAACCTACGCCGGCGCACTGACCATCGCGGCTGCGGACGTCACAGCGACGGCCCGCGCCGGGATTTCCGCTTGGAGTGAGCGCTCCGGCACCGGCGTCGCCATCACGGCCACCGGCACGGTCGAGGGCGCCACACGTGGCATTGCCGCCCGCAATGAAGGAAGCGGCGCTCTGACCATCGAGACCGCGGCCGTCACCGGGACGAGTTCGATCGGGATCGACGCCTACAATTCCGAGCATGGCACCAGCCTTGGCATCACGGCGACCGGCGCGGTCCAGGGAGGCACCGGCGGCCTTTCCGCCCGCAACTACGGCAGAGGCACACTGACCATCGAGGCCGCGACCGTCACCGGGACGAACGGCCGAGGCATCTACGCCCGCAACAATGGAACCAACCTCGCGATCACGGCAACTGGCGCTGTTCAAGGTGGCATAGACGGCATTGTCGCCCGCAACGATGGTCGCGGTGCGCTGACCATCGAGGCCGCGGCCGTCACCGGGACGATACTTACAGGCATCAACGTCTGCAATTGCGACCAAGGCACCGACCTCGGCATCACCGCCACTGGCACGGTCCAAGGCGCTAGCTACGGCATCTACGCCCGCAACTACGGCAGCGGCGCGCTGACCATCGAGGCGAGGGCCGTCACCGGATCGATCCGCAACGGCATCTCCGCCCAAAATTTTGACGGAACCGACCTCGGCATCACAGCGACCGGCGCGGTCCAGGGAGGAACGCACGGCATCTCGGCCCGCAACTACGGCACCGGCGCGATGACCATCGATGCCGCAGCCGTCACAGGCACGAGCGGCCGAGGCATCTACGCCCGCAACTATGGCACCGACCTCGGCATCACAGCGACCGGCGCGGTCCAGGGAGGAATGCACGGCATCTTCGCTCGCAACTACGGGAGCGGCGCGCTGACCATCGAGGTCGCGGCCGTCACAGGGACGAGCGGATACGGGATCTACGGTTTCTCCGCCAACACCACGACGATTTCAGTCACCGGCGACGTCAACGGCGGCACCGACGGCATTCGATTGATTTCCAACGGTGCGACGGAGATCAATGTGGCCTCCGGCGCGAGCGTGACGGGCGGAACGTATTCCATCAACACGAATTTCAAATCCGCAAGCATGGACACCGTCAATCTCGACGGCGTGCTCAACGGCAAGGCCCTGCTCGGCGCGGGAGACGACATGCTGCGGCTGACCCCGACGGCCGGCTTCGGCGTCGGAACGCTCGTCGATGGCGGCGCCGACAACGACAGCATCGCGCTGACCGGCACGGGTAGCGGCACGCTCGACGGCGCGGTGCACACGAATTTCGAAGTGCTGGTAAAGTCCGATGCGGGCATCTGGTCACTGACCGGCGCGCATGATTTCTCGACCTCCGCGACGGTGACCGGCGGCACGCTCGATCTCGCAAACGGGAGTTCGGTGACGACGCCGCTCTTCGGCAATTCGGCAAATCTCTCCGTTGCGGGCCCCGGCGCGGTCGGCGGCGCCACCATCGACGGAAATTTCACGCAGACCGCCGCCGGCACGTTCATGGTCGACGTCGATGTGGCCGCCGGCACCGGCGATCTCTTGACGGTCGGCGGCACGGCGTCGCTCGCCGGCACCGTCCAGGTGAATTTCCTCAACCCCGCGGACGTCGCCCGGCAGGTCACCATCCTGACGGCTGCCGGTGGGGCGACGGACAACGGCCTCGCACTCGCGCCGCTCAGCCCGGCGGTGGTGGCGGAGTTGCTCTATCCCAACGCCAACGACGTCGTCCTCGGCTACACCATCGATTTTACTCCAGAGTCGCCGCCCCCACCCCCGGGACCGGTCGACCCGACCCTGCTCGGCACCAACGGCCTCAATGGGCGCCAGATGGCAATCGGCGAGGCACTCAATCAGAGTCTCATGAGCGGCGGGGGAACGCTCTGGCCGATGCTGAACGCGTTGTTGAACGGCGTGACGAACCTGCCGGATTATCTCGCCGCGCTCGATCAGCTCTCGCCTGAAACGATCCTCGACAACCAGACATCGACGACGCTCGGCGCGGGGGAGTTCGCGGGCAATCTCCTCTCCTGCCGGATGGCTGGTGGCAGTTTCACCGCCATCAGCGAAGGCGAATGCCTGTGGGTGCGCCCGGAAGGCCGCATGTTCGATCGTGACGGCGGCACCGATACGATCGGCTTCGAGGAGCGGGTCGCATCGATCTCGGCGGGCGCGCAGCTCGCGCTGATGCCCGATTGGTTCGTCGGCCTCGCCCTCGGTTATGAGACCACCTCCCTCGAGACCGATGCCGGAGCCTCGAGCGACGGGGAGCGTTTCCAGGTCGGCGGCGCGCTCAAATATCAGTCCGGACCGCTGCTGCTGGCGGCCACCGCCACGGGCGGTAAGACGAATTACGAAACCGCGCGTTCGATCAACTTCGGCGGCTTCACGGGCGTGGCGACCTCGGAGCACGATGTCACCTATCTCGCCGGCCAATTGCGGGCCGCCTATCTGATCGACCTCGGCGGCTGGGTCGCCAAGCCCCTCGTCGACGTCAATGTGACGCATCTCGAGCGGGACGCGATCGCCGAGAGCGGCGCGGGCGCGGCCAATCTCAATATTGCCAGCGCTAGCGACACGATCTTCTCCATCGCACCCGCAATCGAATTCAGCGCCGAATTGCGCCAGGGCGACGCCGTCATGCGGCCGTTCCTCAAGGCCGGCGTCACCTTCTACGACGACAGCGAGCAAACCCTGACGGCCAGCTTCGCAGGCGCCCCGGCGGGCACGGGCGAATTCACCATCCGCAGCTCCTTCGACGATGTCGTGGCCGATATCGAAGCCGGTATCACCGCGATCCACGACGACGGCACGACCCTCAGTTTCGCCTACGAGGGCCACATCGGCGAGACTTCGGCGCAGCATGGGCTGATGCTGAAGGGCAGTTTGCGCTACTGACGCAAGAGGCAGCGCCGACGACGCGCGGAGGAGGCCAAGGCCTCCCCGCACAGCAGCACCGGACGCTACGAGTTCAGTCCCTTGCGGCGACGCGCGCCCTGACGACCTCGCTTTCCCGCGCGAAGCCCTGCAGGCCGAGGCCGACGCGGATCGGTTCGCCGGAGACGGCGCGAAAATCGACGCTGAGGGATTGCCCACTCGCCAAAACGGTGAGGAAATCCTCACTGACATGCACGGTGGCCGCGCAGCCCTGGCGATCACACGTCTGGATCGCGCCTCTGGCCGCCACGGCGGGTTCCTTCGCGCCCTCCTTGAAGACGCCGATGGTCACTCCGGCCGGCAAGTCCAGTCCAACCGGCAGGCGGAAAAAGAAATAGGGAACCCCACCGACCGGATAGCGCATCTGGGCGGCGATGAGCAGCGCCCGCTGCTCGCCCTTCTTGACGAAGATCTGCTGCACCAGACGGCAGCCCAGCAATCTCTTCGCGTTGTCCCGTATGCAGATCGAGGCCCACACCGGGCTCGACGGATCGGCCCCTTTCGGGGCATTTTCCTCGGCCGCGCCGACCGAGCCGAAGCACCCCGCCAGCGCGACCACACCAGCAGCGAACGCCTTGTGCGTCAAATTCAGACTGAACCTCAAGGCACCCCCCGCAGCAACGCGAATATGGACGGTGAGGTTAGCATGCGACGCGATTTGTGGCGAACATCAACCGAGATCGAGACGCAACACTAGCGCCCGTAACGGCGCATGTGCCGTACGTGCCAGAACAGCATGAGCCCGACACTGAGAACGACGACCAGTGCCAGCACGACGCCTGCGACGGCCAGGCGTGACGTGCCCGCCGAGCGAAGCGACAGCCACATCAGGACCGGCAGAGTCTGGGTGTCACGTGTGGTCAGGAACAGCGCCATGACGAACTCGTTCAGCGAGATCACGAAGGCAAAGAGCGCGCTGGAGATCAACCCCGTCGACACGGCCGGAACGACGATCTGGAGGAATGTCTGCACCGGTCTGCCGCCGAGGTCGTAGGAGGCCTCGATGATCTGGGTGTCGACGGTCTTGAAGGTCGCCTCCATGAGCATGAAGACGAGCGGCATCGCCCAGAGGGAATGGGCCGCGACCACGAGATAGACCGAGCCGTACGCCGGCACGCCGAACACCTCGAAACCGCCGTAGACGATCGCGACCCCGAGCCCGAGCACGACCCCCGGCATGAAGAGCGGAAACAGCAGCAGCAGATAGAGCAACCCCCGCATGGGAAAGCTGTAGCGAAAGAAGACCCATGCGGCCGAGACGCCCGCCAGCACCGACACCAGCGTCGTCAGGCTCGCGATGATGACGCTGTTCCAGAGTGCGCTCCTGTACTGCGGGCTCGACGCGACGTCCTCGTACCAGCGAAGCGACCAGGATTTGATCGGAAAGCGGATGATGTTGCCGTCGTTGAACGACATCACCAACGTCACCAGAATCGGGATGAGAATGTAGACCGAGATCGAGACGAGAAAGAGTGCCCCCGCCAAATTCAGCGCGCGGTCCATGAGGATGGCGCCCCGCTGGTTCCCCGCGTTGGCGAGGCTCGTGGCCTGCCGGTTCACCGTGCGCTCAGCCATGGAGGTTCGTCTTCTTGGGTGACAGGAGACGCAGCGTCACGATCACGAGCGCGACCACCACCGCAAGGAAGATGGAAAACGCCGAGGCCATCGGCCAGTTCGACTTGCCGAGCATCTGCTCCTGGATCAGGAAACCGATCGTCCAGAGATTGTTCGGCCCGAGCGCCGTCGGCGTTGCATAAATCCCCATCGACCAGATGAAGGCCTGGGAGAATGCCGCCACCACACCGATCCAGGTGACCGGGAGCAGCACGCGCCGGAAGGTCGTGAAGGGCGTTGCTCCGAGATCGGCACTCGCATCGAGCAGGCGCTTGTCGGTGCCGTCGAAGATCGAGAGCATGATGAAAAAGCAGAACGCGATGTTGATGTAGACGAGGCCAACCAGAGCCGCGAACTCGGTGTACATCAGGCTCGTCTTCTCCGTGACGAGCCCCGCGCCATAGAGCGCGTAGGACAAGAGGCCGTTCTTCGGAAAGAACATCCACCATCCGAAGATCACGGCGATCTCGGAGATGAGCAGTGGACAGAGCGCGAGCGCGATGAACATGAGGCGCCACCTGCTCGGCTTCAGCCAAACCAGCATGGCGAAGGTATAGGAAATGCACACCGTCACGCATGACGCAACCAGCGCCAGCACGACCGTGTTCATGATCGCCGCACGGAACACGTTGTCGCGCACGAGACGCGCATAATGGTCGAACGTGAATCCCTCGGTGTAGAGCTTGGGAGGGATCCACTCGTTGAAACTCATGCGGAACATCGTGGCGAGCGGCACGGTGAAAAACACGATGACGAGCAGCAGTGCCGGCATCATGAGCAGCCAGGGCACGAGCGCCACTCCGCCCCCGGGCCTCGTCGCGTTCGGTTCGCTCTTGCCCTCTCCAGCCATCGTCACGCCGACTGGTAGATGCAGCTGTCGCCGCGATAGATGCACATTTCGCCGTTGCCCCATCCGAGTTCCACGACATCGCCGACCGCGTGGGCGCGCGTTCCATAAACGTCGAAGAAAACCTCCGAGGCACCGATACTCGCATGATAGCGATAGGCCTCTCCGAGAAATTCGACGACATCGACAGGGATTCGAAGGCGGTTCGGGCACTCGGCCGCCGCGCCGCCGTGCTTGAAGCAGCTCGGGCGCACGTAGAGGCGGCAGGGGCCCGAGCACTCGGCGTTCGACAGCGTCAGATCGAGTTCCGCACCCGACGTGTCACGGTATTTCCCCCCAATACACTCCATGTCGAGCCGGCAGGACTCGCCAATGAAGCTGAAAATGAACTCGTTGGCCGGACGCCGAAAGACCTCCTCCGGCGTGTCGCACTGCTCGATGCTGCCCCGGTTCATGACGGCGACACGGGTGGAAAGCGCCGTTGCTTCGCCCTGGTCGTGCGTCACGAAAATCGCTGTGAAGCCGAGGCGCTCGTGCAGCCGCTTTATCTCCGTTCTGAGCTGCAGACGGAGTGCCAGGTCGAGCGCCGACAGCGGTTCGTCGAACAGCAGGATCGAGGGCTTGACGACGATCGAACGGGCGAGCGCCACGCGCTGCTTCTGGCCACCCGACATCTGTGACGGATATCGTCCCTCGAGTCCGGACAGGCGCACGATCTCGAGAACGGAGGCAACGCGCTCGGCGATCTCACCCGCCGGCACCTTCCGCAATTTCAATCCGTAAGCGACGTTCTCGGAGACCGTCATATGGGGAAAGAGCGCGCCACTCTGAAAAATCGTTGCCGTATCGCGGCCATACGCCGGTACGCGCTCCACACGACGCCCATCGATCCTGATGGCTCCGGAGGTCGGGCGCTCGAAGCCACCGATCAGTCTGAGGGCCGTGGTCTTGCCGGAGCCGGACGGCCCGAGGAGTGTCATGAACTCTCCACGCCCGACCTCGAGGTCGAGGTTCCTGGCGGCGACCACGGAGCCGTAGAACTTCGAAACCCCCTCGAGTTCCAGGGCCGGCAATTCGCCGGTCGGTCCGCGCGTTCGTGCGGTAACGCGCCCGGCAACGATCGAATGACGGTTCACCCAGACCTGCTCCACTGCTTTGCGCTCGATGGCCCGAGGCTTCGTGCAAGCCGGCCCCACCCGGCCTACACGCGCGGCGCCCCGTCTCAGTTGGCGGTCGTCTTGACGACGGTCTCCTTGAAGCGGTTCTCCATTGCCTCCCAGCTGGCCGTGATCTTGTCCCAACCATCCATGGTGATGATGTTGAACTTACCACGCAATTCGTCGTTCGAGCTCGGGTAGTCCTGCTGCCAATGCGGCGGCACCGCGATGTCTTGGCGCGACATGTACACCAGGGACTTGTTGATGAACGACTCCTGCACTTCCTTTTCGAGAATAAAATTCAGGAAGGTGTCCGCGAGGTCGCCGTGCCTGGTGCCCCGCACCTTGAAGAACCAGTCCGTCCAGGCCGAGGTCCCTTCCTTCGGGATCGTGATGAAATACTCGTCCGGCTGGTTCTCGATGTAGGTGTAGGCGTCCGTCGAATACGTCACTCCGGCGTCCGCCTCCTCCTGGTTGAGGATGTTCGCCTGCTCGGCGCCGTCCTTGAACCAGCGCGCGACCTTGAGCTTGTCGAGCTTTTCATAGAGCGGCAGCGCGAGGTCCGGCCAGCCGTAGAGCTCCGACAGCCCTGGTGCCGCGGACGAAACGATGGCCGGCAGTGACAGCGACCACCACCAGGTTCCGGCATCCAGCGTCACCTTGCCGGCGAGCCTGTCGTCCCACATGATCTCCCACGAGTTCGCCTCGATGCCGAGCGACTTGCGCAGGATCAGCATGGGCGTGCCACCGCCGAACGGGACGCCGTGCATGCCGGCCTCCTTACTCCGCGTCTCGTAGAACCAGGGATAGACGCTCTCGAGGTTCGGCACCTTGGCGCGGTCGGTCTGCAGGAAAACCTTCTCGGCGAGCCCGGACGAGGAAATGTACTCGTCGCCGATCGTGATGTCGAACGGCGGGTTGTCCTCCGGCGCGGCCTTGATCTGGGTGATCATCTGGTCCCAACCGCCGACGGTTTCGACCTTCGTCTTGTAGCGGTCGTTGAATGCCGGGATGATGGTTTCACGAAACAGTTGCTCGTGATTGCCGGACCAGCTAACGACGATGAGCTGTTCGCCCGCGAAGGCCGATTGGGCGCTGGCCGGTGACGCGCGACCGATGATCATCGGAGATGCGATGAGCGAGGTACCCGCAAGGGCGAGACCCGACATCGACTTGAGCACATCGCGCCGGTTCGGAGCACCCTGGTCGCTGGTCGCCTGATTGGTGGTAGCGTCCGCCCGCGCGGACAGGTCGCTGGACACATCGTCAGCCATGTTTTCCTCCCGAGCCAGGTCGGCTCAACGGCCATCCTATCGGTTTGTCGTTCGATGGCCTACGTTTTGATCAGTGCGACCTTGCCGCTTCCCGCTGGCGACGCGTCACAAATCGACGCCCCGCGACCGCTCTTGACGACTGTCGCATTCTGATGGAGGGGATCGTTACACATGGGCTACATGGCCTCAAGCAACGAATTTTGGCCGTTTTGGATGACGCACAGTTATGTCAAAATTGAAACGGCAGTTGCCCCCTCTCGGAACGCTCGTCGCCTTCGAGGCGGCCGCGCGGCTGGAGAGCTTCTCGCGCGCTGCCGAGGAGATCAACGTCACACAGGCGGCCGTCAGCCGGCAGATCCATCTTCTCGAGACGAGTCTGCGGTGCAGGCTATTCACGCGTCAGCACCGTTCCGTCAAGCTGACGCCGGAAGGGCGTGACTATCTGCACGTCGTCGTCCGCTCGCTGTCACACCTCGCCAACGCCACCCAGGAGCAGCGCCTCGCAAGTGCGGACCGCAGCCTTACGATCGGTTGCGACGAGACCGTGGCGCTCATGTGGCTCATGCCCCGACTGACCGAATTCCGTAGCCGCGCCCGCGACGTGGCCATCCGTGTCGTCGTCAACAACGACGAGAGCGTGTGCCTCGCCTCGGACATCACCATAGCCATCCTGCATGGCGACGGACGCTGGTCGGAGCGCGAAAGCCGCATGATCATCGAGGACATCGTCGTTCCCGTCTGCAGCCCCTCCTACCTCGAAAGTCGCCCGAGGATCGAGCGCCCGGAGGACCTCGTCGAAGAGGATCTGCTCGACCTCGAGGACAACCACTGGCATTGGATCAATTGGAGGATTTGGCTCACGGACCATGGCGTCAACTTGCCGTCGAGCCAGCGGAGGCTGACTTTCACGTCCTATCCCGCCATCCTCGAGGCCGCCCGCCTCGGCAACGGCATCGCGCTCGGCTGGAAGCAACTCCTGGTCGAGGATTTCGAGAGAGGCTCGCTCGTTCGCGTCGGTGACTGGCAAGTTCAGACCGGGCTCGGCTACTACCTCGCCTGGACGAGCCGCCGCCAGTTGACCCGTCTCGAGGCGGAGTTCTGCGTCTGGGCCGCGGTCGCCACGACGAGCTGACGAGCCGGCCGACGCTCACGCGTTCGTTCGGAAACCCGGCTTCGTCGCGCCTTCTACGCATAACCAGAAGTTGGGCCATAGGACGAGTTTTTATCGTTTGATGGCCGAACTCGCGCCCGCCTACCATCCTGCCACAGGACGAAACCGGCATTTGCCTCCGGTAACCGCGATTCGGCTCCGGGTGGCGCGCGCCTCGATCACAGGATCTCCGCGACATGGTTGCAAGCGATCTGAAATGGGCGGGTCTCACCCAGCAGATGTCTCCCATGATGACCGTGCTCACACCCGACCAGCGTCGTGTGCTCATCAACGCGGCCTTCGAAATCTGCGAGGTCGTGGGCAACCGCGTCGGCAGCAAGGAGGCGCTCGAACTCTTTCGCAAGGCCGGCTGCCGCATCGAGCCGCTCGACGACGAGGGATGCAAGGTTTTCATCCCCCAGCGCGTCATCGAGCAGGCCTTGCGCGACGCTCCCCGGCGCCTGACGATCTACGACCGCAACGGTGAGCCGACGCTCTTCCTGCAAGGTCGCAACAGCTATTTCGCGCCGACCGCGGCAACGCCGCACATGTACGATCCGCTGACCGGCGAGCGGCGGCCGTGGACCAAGGCCGACATCGGCAAGGCGGCCCTCGTCACCGACGCGCTGCCCAACCTCGACTTCATGTTCACGCTCGGCTCACTCGCGGAGGATTATGGAAAGGACTGCTTCGTCCACGAATTCGAGGCCATGGTCGCCAACACGACCAAGCCGATCATGTACCTGGCCTCGGACGCCAAGGACCTCGAGGCGATCTGTGAGATCGCGGCCGTTGCCTGTAGCGGCTGGGACAATTTGCGCCAGCGCCCCTACATCATGCATCTCGACGATGCCCTCTCGCCGCTGAAGCACAAGAATTCGAGCTTCGACAAGATGCTCTACCTTGCCGGCCAGGGACTTCCGGTCCGCTACGGCGCCTTCACGATGGCGGGCGCCTCGTCGCCGATCACCCTGCCCGGCGCGACCGCCATCTGCCTCGCGGAATCGTTCGTCGCGCTCGCCGCCTGCCAGTTGAAGAATCCAGGCTCGCCCTACATCATGTCGATCCTGCCGGCGATCATCGACATGAAGCTCGGAATAATGCTCTCCGGCACGCCCGAGTATCATCGCTTCGGGGCCATGTACACGGAGATCGTCCACGACCTCGGGCTGCCGGTGATGTCCACGGCCGGCATCACCGACGCCAAGGTCATCGATGCCCAGGCCGGCGCCGAGACGCTCTGGAGCTTCCTCACCGCAGCGATGACCGGATGCCACCTGAACCTCGGCGCGGGCAGCCTCGAGTCCCACCTCATCGGATCGTTCGAGCACCTCGTGCTGTCCGACGAATGCGTTTCCGCCGTCCGCCACTTCATGCGCAATTCCGCGATCACCGAGGAGACGCTCGCCCTCGACGTGATCCGCGAAGTGGGCGCCGGCCTGCCCAACCTCATCTTCCTCGATCGCGAACACACGAACCGCCACTACATGGCCGAGCAGTGGAAGCCGCGGGTGTTCAGTCGCCAGAACTACACGAACTGGTCGGCCAACGGTAAGCCATGGACGCACGAAACCTGCAACAAGGTGGTCAGAGAAATTCTCGAGAACCACAAGCCGGAGCCGCTCTCGGAGGAAATCCTCGCCCGGATCGCCGAGATTTCCGAGGGTGCGACCAACGCCGATACGCTCGCTGTCGCCAAGACGGCCAAGGCGACACGCCGCCGCAAGTTCCGCGCCGGCTGACGTCCGCCCGGTTCCATCTGGAGAAATACCAATGACCATCAAGTACGAGGACCTCGCCAACGCGATCGTCGCGGGCGACCACGATACGGCCATCGGGCTGGTCAGCCAGGCGCTGGCGAACGGCAAGAAGAAAAAGCTCGACGACCTCGCCAACGCCAAGGAGATCCTGAAC